>DATMSZ010000529.1:0-25640 GCA_035565175.1 Pseudosphingobacterium sp. | reverse complement strand
AAAATATATGTTTAATATTTATAAACATGCATTTTTCTTGTTTTCTTCCTTCAGTATATCAAAAAAAGAGGGCTTAAATCGATTTTCATAATGAGGGTAGTCGAATTAAAAAGAACGCTTAGATATTGAAAATTTTATTCTATTTTGGTAGCGTCTAACGCTCAAAAGAATTTGTTGGGCGACGAATAAGTTGAAGTGGAAATAACCTCTAGATTTGAGAGCAACAAAAAGATAGCGGCATTAACTATACCAATATAAACGTAAAAACAATTTTTATACATTAAATTATGAAAACATCTTTAAGGCTGACAGCGGTACTGATCTGTTGTTTGTTTATTCAATCGATTCAAGCGAAAATCGTATTACCAACTTTTTTTACTGATAATATGGTCTTGCAGCAAAAAACGAAGGTTAATTTTTCCGGCCAAGCAAATTCATCTACTTCGGTAGTAGTGACTACCTCATGGAACGGAAAGAAGTACGAAACAAAAGCCGATGCGCAAGGTTCGTGGAAGGTGGCAGTTCAAACGCCCCGTTATGGTGGTCCGTATGAGGTAACTATTTCTGATGGCGAAGCATTAACACTGCATAATATTTTGATAGGAGATGTTTGGTTCTGTTCAGGACAATCAAATATGGAGATGCCCTTGGCGGGATGGGGAAAGATTCAGCACTACGAGCAAGAAATTGAGAAGGCAAATTATCCAAATATACGATTATTGCAAATGTTACGTACGCCTGCACAAAGTCCAACCAGTGAAGCAAATGTTTGGGATGGAGGATGGCAAGAATGTAGCTCAAAGAGTATTCCTGAATTTTCTTCAACGGCTTATTTTTTTGCAAGGGAGGTTTATGAGAAAACACATGTTCCCATAGGGTTGATACATAGTTCATGGGGAGGAACCTACGTTGAAGCCTGGATGAGTGAACAAACGCTTAGTAAATATGTAGCATTGAAAGAAGCGTATAATCAAATGAAGGCTACGAATCGAAATTCATTTGATACCAAGAATGGAAATCAGCCAACCGTTTTATATAATGCAATGGTGGCACCCTTCATCGGTTTCCCCATTAAAGGTGCTATTTGGTATCAAGGCGAATCAAACGCTGGAAGAGCGCTTGCGTATAGAGAATTGTTTCCCGACATGATCAACGATTGGAGAAGCAAATGGGGAAGAGGCAATTTTCCTTTTTACTTCGTTCAGTTAGCCAATTTTATGAAAAAGGAAGACAGCCCCGTTACGTCCGACTGGGCGATGTTACGAGAAGCTCAAACATATGCGCTTAAACTTCCTAATACCGGCATGGCGGTGACTGCGGATATTGGGGATGAAGCGGATATTCACCCAAAAAATAAACAAGAAGTAGGAAGGCGTCTAGCTCTTTTGGCACTAAATGACAACTATGGACAGAAGACCGTATGTAAGGGTCCATCCCTAAAGTCTTATAAGATAAAGGGAAATGAGGTGCTGCTTCGGTTTGACGCTACGGGCAAGCAAATAATTTCAAAAACAACTGGAAACCATCATGCTTTTGCTGTTGCCGGCAACGACCATAAGTTTTATTGGGCGGATGCTAAAATCAGTGGAGATATAATTGCGGTAAGCAGTCCGCAAGTCAAAGAGCCGATAGCCGTTCGCTATGCTTGGGCAAATAATCCAGATGCAGAACTATTTAATGCAGAAGGGTTGCCTGCTGCCCCATTTAGAACAGATGACTGGGACAAGTAAAGCATCATTCTCTCTGAAGGATACGATATTGTTCGGGTGAAAGGCCCATAAGCTTCTTGAAGATTCTTGAAAAATAATAGGGGTCGTCGTAGCCAATGGTATAGGCGATCTCTTTTATTTTTAACGTGGGGCTATAAAGCAGTTGACAGGCCTTTTGCATCTTAAGATGTATAAAATAATCGATAGGCGGCATCCCAGTGGATTTTCTAAAGAGATTTGAAAAGCGGGAAGCCGACATATTGTTCAACGCAGCAAGATTTCCTACGTTTAAGCGTTCATGTAAATGCAAACGCATGTAATGTATGGTATCATTAATTAGACCGGGCTCTGCGTGCCTATTTGCGCTTAAATGTCTATCCGGATAGAAAAAGGTAGCTAAAAAATGATATAAACATAAATTGGCGTTACATAGGTTATCACGACTATAGCCCATTTCTAAACTTTGATACATATTGTTCCAGATATCAACGGCCTTCTCATTAAAAGTGATATCCTGAGCTCCACTATGTTCTTTTATTTTTAATGACCTGTTAAAAGTGGACATATCCTTACCGCTATAATGCACCCAATAGATGGTCCATGGATCGTATTCATCTGCGCCATAGCGCATAACATTTGTAGTTGCGGGTATGTGGATGAATTGGTTAGGCTTTACTATATATTTTTTTTGGTCTATTACAAACCAACCCTTGCCCTGTAAACAATAAATTAGTATATTATCTTCACAGCCCTTTTTTCGTTCCCTGTAATGATAGGAAGCTTTTGGAAAATAACCGATATGTGTGATGAAAAGCTGACTTAGTAACGGATTATCCAATTGTGCATTTTTATAAACGCTTTTCGGAAGGCTAATGAGTTTCTGACCTTCAAATCCATCTTTACGCTTTTGATCCATATGTTATTAATGGTTGCACGGTTCACTGGTAGCAAGTTAGCTATTATACTTCAAAACGTCTAATTTTTATAGGGCTTGATCAATAAAATACTAATAGAATAGTCCATCTTAATGAAAGAATGCTCTATTTCGAAGTGGTAGAATCGCACTATTTTAGCGGGTAATAAAACCAATGAGATCATGTCCTTAAACTTAAAGCGCACTATCATAGTAAACGATATTAAATATGTAACCAGTATCATTTTGCTGTTCTTGTTTGCAAAAAGCTCGTATGCACAGCATTTAGATGACGAGCTGAATATCCCGTTTAAGACTTCCAAAGAGGTTATGGACGATTTTATGGATCAGCGATTTGGTATGTTCATTCATTGGGGCCCCGTTACATTGAGAGGTACCGAAATTGGCTGGAGTCGAGCAAGGGATGTACCGGCACAGGAATATGATCGATTATACGAGGAGTTTGATCCATCATTGTTTGATGCTAATCAATGGGTAAAAACAGCCAAAGATGCAGGGATGAAGTATTTAACGATCACAGCTAAACATCACGATGGTTTTTGTTTGTGGCCAACAGCTTACAGCGATTATAATATTATGAATTCGCCTTTTAAAGTGGATGTTGTAGGTGAATTAGCCCGTGCTTGCCGAGAACAGGGAATAAAGTTCTGTATATATTTTACTGTGTTGGATTGGCACGACCCTCATTATCCTATTCATTCTCCAGATAAACAAGATGAAGATCCCAAGGCCAATATGCGGTTGTTTGTTAACACCATGAAGAACCAGTTGAAGGAACTGGTTACTAATTATGACCCCTACATGCTTTGGTTTGATGGCAATTGGGAGAAGCCATGGAAACGAGCTTACGCAGTAGAGATTTATAATTTTCTGAAAAAATTAAAGCCAGATGTTATTGTTAATAACCGAATTGGTGCGGATCATGATCATCAGTTATTAACTGATCAGTC
The DNA here is from genome assembly GCA_035565175.1 of Pseudosphingobacterium sp. Taxonomy (GTDB): domain Bacteria; phylum Bacteroidota; class Bacteroidia; order Sphingobacteriales; family Sphingobacteriaceae; genus Olivibacter. The sequence continues at coordinate 22,047 of DATMSZ010000529.1, read as the reverse complement.
TATTGGTGATTACGCCACTCCTGAGCAAAAAATAGGAGAGTTTAGATTGGATTTTCCTTGGGAAACATGTATGACAATATGCAACCAGTGGGCATGGAAGCCAAATGATCCTATGAAATCACTGGAACAATGTGTACAAACGTTGGTTCGAACTGCTGGCGGAAATGGTAATTTATTATTTAATGTAGGACCAATGTTAGATGGAAGAATAGAAAAACGTCAGATAGTGCGATTAAGAGAAATGGGACAATGGCTGACAAAAAATGGAGAAAGTATTTATGGTACGAGAGGTGGGCCATTTAAACCAACCGATGACTATGTTACTACCCGAAAGGGAAATAAGATATATGTACATGTACTGGATAGCACCTTGAACGATTTACCCTTGCCCATCGCTAAAGACAAGAACAAGATTAAAAGAGTTTATATGCTCGATGGTGAAAAAGTAGATTTTCAGCGAGCATATAATGAGGGTGTAAACTTAAAGATTCCTGCAAATGCGAAGAACACTTTATGTCCCGTTATCGTTATTGAGATGCAAAACCCTATCAATATTTAGCTACGCAACTGCTATAATAAGGAAATATCTTACCGACAAGTGATTGGAAGGAATCAAATTACCGTCTATAGTACCCTATAATAATCCATCTTAATCAAAAGATAAGCTATGGAAAGGTCGCCCAATAAAGTTTATTTTTGTTTTAGCGGGATAGTAGATACTGTAACATTTTAACCGATTTAATATGTATAAAAAGGTACTTATATTCGCCTTTATTTTATGCTCTTATTACATACCTCCTTTAAGCGGGCACGAAAACCCACTTACTATATGGTATGATAAACCTGCTCAACAGTGGGAAGAAAGCATTCCCCTTGGAAACGGTCGTTTGGGTATGACACCCGATGGAGGGGTAAAGGATGAAGTGATCGTATTAAATGATATTACGCTTTGGTCGGGTGCCTCGCAAGATGCGAATAACTATGAAGCCCATAAAAATTTACCCGAAATCAGAAGACTAATCAATGAAGGAAAAAATGATGAGGCGCAGGAACTGGTTGAGAAGGCATTTATCTGCTTAGGGAAAGGATCTGCCAGTGTGCCCTTTGGATGTTTTCAAATGTTGGCCAACCTGCGCTTGCAACATCAGTATCCGGTAGGCCTGAGCGCAATGGATATTAAAGCCTATCAACGGAAGCTCTCATTAGAGGAAGCTATTGCAAGCACACAATTTACGGTGGGGGGAGTGCGATACCTCCGAGAATATTTTACCAGCTTCGGAAATGATGTGTGTTTTATCCGATTAACTGCCAGTAAACCTAAAAGTATAAGTTTATCTATTGCGATAGACAGGCCTGAAAGAGGCGTGACTAAATTAACAGACAGAAGCATCGAATTATCAGGTATGTTGGAAAGCGGTACCGATATCAGCGGTATGGCCTTTGCTGCAAAAGTACAACCGATGTTGAAAGGGGGCGAACTGTCGGTGGAAGGCAAGCAGCTAGTTATTAGCGAAGCGGATGAGGTGCTTCTGGTTATTTCAATGGGAACAAGCTATCGCGATACTAATGATCTTACCAAAGTAGATGGATTACTGAAACAGGCGTTGAGGTTGTCTTATATGAATGAACGTGCAACTCATATTAAAAATTATCAGCGACTATTCAATCGTGTAAGTTTAACCTTAGGAAATGGCAGGGCAAGCCATCTAGCAACAGACGCCCGCTTGGTTCAGTTCTATCAGCACCCAGAGGAAGATAGCGGATTGGCAGCATTGTTTTTTCAATTTGGACGTTACTTAAGCATTAGTAGTACACGTGTGGGCTTACTCCCTCCGAATCTGCAAGGTTTGTGGGCAAATCAGGTTCAAACACCGTGGAATGGCGATTACCATCTTGATGTTAATGTGCAAATGAACCATTGGCCGTTGGAATTGGCCAATCTTTCGGAGCTTAATTTACCTTTAGTGGATTTGGTGAGCGGACTGGTGGAGCCAGGTAAACGTACTGCAAAAGCCTATTATGATGCCGATGGCTGGGTAGCACACGTGATTACTAACATCTGGGGTTTCACAGAACCAGGGGAGAGTGCTTCTTGGGGAACAACGAAATCTGGATCGGGTTGGTTATGCAATAATCTTTGGCAGCATTATGCTTATACGAAAGATAAAACATACTTAAAAAAAATTTACCCCATTATCAAGGGGTCGGCACAATTCTATTCCAGTATGTTGGTGAAAGATCCGAAAACCGGTTATTTGGTAACCTCTCCTTCTTCCTCACCCGAAAATACCTTTTACTTACCTAATGGCAAAACAGCAAGTATCTGTGCCGGTCCGACGATAGAAAATCAGCTCATGCATGAGCTGTTTACCAATGTAATTGAAGCCGGTGAAATGTTGGGACTGGATGTGGCCCTTCGTGCTGATCTAGCGGCCAAGCTGAAACAAATTCCTCCAATAGGTCAGGTTGCGGAAGATGGACGTTTAATGGAATGGATGGAAGATTACAAAGAAACAGAACCTCAACATCGCCATATATCACACCTATATGGACTTTACCCCGCGAACCTAATTACACCAGAGCATACGCCCGATTTGGCGGAGGCAAGTAGGAAGACCCTGGAAGCACGAGGTGATGATGGACCGAGTTGGTCAATTGCCTATAAATTGCTCTTTTGGGCGCGGCTTCAAGACGGTAATCGGGCATTTAAATTATTGAGAGAACTACTGAAGCCTACGCTGCGTACGGATATTAATTATGGTTCAGGCGGAGGTATATACCCGAATATGTGGTCGGCGGGCCCGCCCTTTCAGATAGATGGCAACTTTGGCGCCACTGCAGGTATAGGAGAAATGCTGGTGCAAAGCCATGCCGGATATATTAACCTGTTACCCGCAGTGCCTGATTTGTGGAAATTGGAGGGGGAAGTAAAGGGCATAAAAGCACAGAATGATATTTCTGTTGATATAAAATGGAGAAACGGAAAAGTTACTGCTTGTCAATTGACCAGCTCAGCAGTAAAAAAAGTTATGGTTAAAATTAATGGTGAGATGAAAGAAATGACAACAAAAAAGGCCAAGTATTAATACTTGGCCGACTTATATAAAGGTTGATTAGTTGTTCTTTATTATGTTTTAATAAGCTTTTGTTCTAAATTTCGGTGCCTTATAGCTATAAAAATATAAAATAAACAATAAAGATCCCAGCAAAAAATAAAAACTTTTAGCCAGTAAAAAAATCGATTGCAACAAACGGGAATATAGGTTAAGCTAAAGCAGTTTAGTTGAGCACTTAACCTGAAAAATTTATTTGAAAGATTTCGTTACAGCATGAGGCATACGTTGGTAGTCCAAACTTTATGATGTTGGTTTTAGCGACCATCTCATGCGATAATTTTTAGGAGAAATACCCATGTGTGTAGTAAAAAGTCGTGAAAAATAATAAGGATCTTCAAGTCCAATAGCTAAGGCAACTTCAAAAATTCTTTTGTCGGTAAATTGAAGCAGCTGGCAGGCTCGTTGGATTTTTAAATGATTGAAGTATTCTATGGGCGAGTAACCTGTTTTTTTATGAAAAATGTTGGAAAAATGGGAAATGGAAAGATGCACGTGTTCAGCTATATCTCTTAATGTTGTAGGTTCAGTAACCCGACTTTTTAAAAACCTAATTGCTTTATCAGTAATATCCTCTGTTTGATTGCCTTGTAGGAAATTAAATCGATCATTGAGCAGATAAGCACTTAAAAAGTAGGGAAGTGTAAGTGCTATAAATTCCATGTTTTCTCTGCTGTAACCCTGTTGAAGGGTACTGTAAATATTATTAAACAGATCTAGATGTTTTTCATTGTACATAATGTTATTTTGTTGCACCTTCATTCTCTCATATAAGCGTTCGCTCATAACTGTCGATTGAAGTCCGCTAAAATGAGCCCAATAGATCGTCCACGGCGAAACAGCATCTGCGTGATAGGTGTGTTTTATGGATGATGGAATAATGAGGAAGTCATTCGGTCCGATTTCGAACGTATGATTGTTTATGACTGCAACACCTTTACCTTCAATGCAATGGATTAATATGTTTTCTTCCGCTCCATCGGGTCGATCTCTATAATGGTGCCTTGCTTTCGGATAATACCCAATATCCGTTATATAGAATTCTTTTGTTATTGGCTTATCCCGATATTGTTTAATAATTTTAGGAGGTATAATAATAGCGTGTTCGCCTTCAAAGCCTTCTTTCTTTCTCATTAATAAAGGTTGTTAGAAAGAGCAATTTAAGAAAATAATCCATTGTTAAAAACGATTTCTCCATTTTCATCTATTTAACAAAAACTACTTTTGCTATGTAAACCATTATCATACTTATGTATACAGATGTAAATATTTGGAGTGAAGAAGTAACCATCCCTACTTATAGCGTTGGTAAACCAGAAAAAAATCCTATGTTTTTGGAAAAAAGGGTGTATCAGGGAAGTAGTGGTGTTGTTTACCCATATCCAGTAATTGAGAAAATAGCGAATGAGAAAAAAGACCGGGTATATCAAGCAGTATTCTTGGAAAATAGTTGTCTAAAAATTATGATTTTGCCGGAATTAGGTGGTAGAATTCAAATGGCTTATGATAAAGTAAAGCAAAGGCATTTTGTTTATTATAATCAGGTTATTAAACCTGCCTTAGTGGGCTTAACAGGGCCTTGGATCTCTGGGGGAATTGAATTTAACTGGCCGCAACACCATCGTCCCAGCACTTTTTTGCCGGTCGATTATACTCTTGAAGATGGTAGCATGGGTGCAAAGACGGTTTGGATTAATGAAGTCGAAGTGATGTTTCGGACAAAGGCTAGAGTCGGCTTTACATTGTATCCAGAAAAAGCCTATTTGGAGGTTGAAGCTCATTTGACGAATAGAACCCTGTTTCCTCAAAGTTTTTTATGGTGGGCGAACCCTGCTGTTAAGGTGAACGACTTCTATCAATCAATTTTTCCTCCCGATGTGCACGCGGTATTTGATCATGGTAAAAGAGATGTTTCTTCTTTTCCTATTGCCAAAGGGGTTTATTATAAGATGGATTATTCACCTGGCACTGATATCTCCCGTTATAAAAACATTCCTGTTCCTACTTCATTTATGGCCGTCAATTCGAAGTATGATTTTATGGGAGGATATGAGCATGATACGCACGCAGGCATGCTCCATGTTGCAAATCATCATACCGTTCCAGGTAAAAAGCAATGGACTTGGGGAAATGCGGATTTTGGACAGGCCTGGGACCGTAATCTTACAGATGAAGATGGGCCCTATATCGAACTGATGACAGGGGCATATACCGATAATCAACCTGACTTTTCCTGGCTACAGCCAAATGAAGAGAAATCATTTGTGCAGTATTTTATGCCATACAATTCTATCGGTGCAGTGAAAAACGCCAATAAAAACGTGGCAGTACATTTAGATCTGCAAAACGGTTTGCTCACATTGGGAGTGTATGCTACCAGCGCCTTCAAAAACGCGTGCATACTACTGAAATGCAACGGTGTCCCTTTTATAGAAAGAACATTTTCCTTATCCCCTTCGGAGGTGTACACAGAAACAATTACAGAAAGACTAGTTAATGAGCCGCTCCATTGCTATCTGCTGGAAATCTATAACAGCGAAAAAGGCTTATTGATTAGCTATCAGCCGGAGAAGGAAGAAGAAAAAGAGATTCCGCCACCAGCAACCCCAGCGCCTCGTCCTGCAGATGTTCCTAGTACAGAAGAACTTTATTTGCATGGATTACATTTAGAGCAGTATAGGCATGCCACTTTTGATCCAACCGCGTATTACCGAGAGGCCCTCAAACGTGATGCCGGTGATTTACGAAACAATAATGCAATGGGAAGCTGGTTACTGCGCAGGGGTATGTTTGAGGAAGCCGAACGGTACTTTCGGAAAGCAAAAGAGCGCTTATTTATGCGTAATATGAACCCTTATGAGAGTGAAGTATTATACAATCTGGCACTAACATTAAAATTTAATAATAATTCTTTTGAAGCATATGAGCTGTTTTATAAAGCAGCGTGGAGTGCGGCGTGGAAAGACATTGCTTATTTAATGTTAGCGAGAATTGACGTAGAGAGGGGGAATTATGGATTGGCATTGGAACATGTGGAAGCTTCGCTGGATCGAAACGCAAAAAGTGGTCAGGCATTGCATCTGAAAGCCCTTATAATCCGAAAATTGACTCGATATGAGGAGGCTTTACAATTTACGGATCAGGTACTGGAGCTCGACCCATTCAACTACAGTGTTTATTTTGAAAAATATCTACTCTTATTGACCTTGTCCAGAAAAGAAGAGGCTATGACTACCAAACAGTATGTCTTATCCTTAATGGATGGAAGATTAGCTACTTTTATCGAATATGCGCTGGATTATAAACATGCAGGCTGCTATGATGAAGCCTTTAGCTTTTTGCTTTGGACAGAAACTTCTTTGGTAGATAATCCCTTATTAAATTACCATTTGGGCGCAATCTCATTGGCGCAGGGGGTATTACCTACGGCTCATTCTTACTTTGAGCAGGGGGCTCTATGTGCACCAGATTATTGTTTCCCCAATAGGATTGAAGATATGATCGTATTGAAGCAAGCTACTCAGCTTAATCCCGCTGATGCAAAAGCATATTACTATCTCGGAAACTACTGGTACGACAAGAGAATGCACGAAAAAGCCATTTCCTGTTGGGAGGAGTCTGTAAAGTTGGATCCCCATTTTGCAACCGTGAAAAGAAACCTTGCTTTAGCTTACTATAATAAGTTGCAGGAATATGAAAAGGCTAAAAGCATGCTAGAAGAAGCATTTTTGTTGGATAGTACGGACGCGAGAGTATTGATGGAGTTAGATCAATTATATAAGTTACAGCAGGTTGACCCATCAACAAGACTGCATTTTTTGGAAATGCACTTGCCCTTGGTGGAAGATCGTGACGACCTGTTTTTAGAACGTATCACTCTTTTAAATTTATTGGGTAGACATGAAGAAGCTTATACTTTATTAAACATACGTCAATTCCATCCATGGGAAGGAGGGGAGGGTAAAGTGACAGGTCAATTTTTAGTGGCGGGACAAGAACTTGCCAAAGCTGCACTTTTAAATCATGATGCGTTAAAAGCACTGAACTATCTCCATGCTCAAAAAAGATATCCAAACAATCTTGGAGAAGGAAAGTTGCCAAACACTGCTGAAAATGACAGATACTATTTAATGGCACTGGCATACGAACGCCTTGAGGACGACGAAAAGGTTTATCAGCATTTAAAGTTGGCCACTTATGGTGATGATGAACCCATACAGGCCATTTTTTACAATGATCCACAACCAGATAAGATTTTTTACCAAGGTCTGGCTTGGCTAAAATTAGGTGAGAGCGATAAGGCAAATAGCATCTTTGATAAACTACTAAGCTTCGGTAAGGAGCACTTGCATGATACCATTGCAATTGATTATATGGCTGTGTCATTGCCCGATTTATTGGTCTTTGAGCAAGATCTTTCTTTTAAAAATCACATCCACTGCTTGTATATGATGGGGCTCGCACAGCTTGGGTTTGGTAAAGTAGCGGAAGCGATTACTTATTTGGATCAAGTACTTGAATTGAACAATAGCCATATGGGAGCTTGGATGCATAAAAAAATGGTGCCTTTTCTGAAACAACTTACAGCATAAATATATGAAGCAGCTTGTGCTAACAAATAAGGGTGGAATGCAGGCAGGGATTACTACACTAGGAGCTACCCTTACTAAATTACTGGTGCCTGATAGAAAAGGTAACTTAACAAATGTTGTACTGTCGTATCCACTTTTATGTGATTATGTATTAGATCCTTATTACATGGGAGCAACTATTGGTAGGTATGCCAATAGAATAAAGTCGGGTAAATTAATTATTGATAATCAACGTTATTGGCTAACTATCAATGAAGTCGCCGTTGATAACCATTTGCATGGAGGCGCTTCAGGTTTTAATAAAAAAAGGTGGCAAGTAGTCGGGCAAACAGCAGAAAGGGTTGATCTAACCTATATAAGTTCAGACGGTGAAGAGGGGTACCCCGGTGAGTTAACTGTTACCGTTTCATTCGTGCTGAATAATGATAATGAATTATGGATTCATTATCAAGCGAACACAAATAAAACAACCATCGTTAATTTATGTAACCATAGCTATTTTAATTTATCAGATTCATCAGAAATCAGCACCCATCAATTGCGAGTTTACGCCGATTACTATACACCGGCCGATGAACATAATATTCCAATCGGCCATATCGAGCTGGTAGAAAATACAATTTTTGATTTCAGAAAAGATAGACTTCTAACACCTGACATACTCAAATTTGATACTGTAAACTACGTTTTTCAGGATAAGGATGGACTACAATTGATGGCCACGCTTATAGATGAAAATAGCGGAAGATGCTTGCAAATAAGCTCTACTCAGCCCGGGATGCAGTTGTATTTCGGAAATTATTTGTCGGACCCCTTCCTCCCTTTCCAGGGACTGTGTTTAGAACCACAACATTTTCCTGATGCCCCAAATAAAGAAGCCTTTCAGTCACCTAGATTAGAGCCGTCGGAAACATATAAGCATGTTGTTTGCTATAGGTTCAGTACGGTTTAACGTGTTTTTTCGAACTTCGAAATAATCACATCAAAGGAATTTATTTAATAGCGGAAAATGACAATCCTTTGTGTCGTCCCTCAAAAGAATTTCTTTAATGCAACATTAGTTTTTACTTATTACTAGGGAATGGTTACTTTTGTTGAAAAGTAGTACAGACTAGTATAGGTTTAATTAAAATACTAATCAAAATACCTAAAAACAATTATATCATAATATGAAAAGATCCATTCTATCCTTGTTGGCGATCTGCTGCTATGCCTTGCTGAGTGCTCAATCGGAGGATTTGCAATTTAAAACAAAGGAGCAATTGGTTTTGGAGACCAGAGATCAGGCATTAGTATTGCAAATAGAAGAAAACAAAGATGTTAATATGGCCTATCTAGGTCCGAAGCTTCGTGATAGGCAAGAATACAAAATGCTGGCATCCGTGTATAAGCAAGCGAATGATTATACAGGCATGTATCAGGCTGCCTATACGGCCTCTGGGACCCGTAATCTATTAGAGCCCGCCATTAGTGTTATTCATGCAGACGGCAATCAGTCGCTAGACTTAAAATATGTTAAACATCAGCAACAAGCAATAGAGCCCAATGTCACACAACTTAAAGTAAGCCTAAAAGATGCTGTGTACGCCCTTGAAGTTGATCTTTACTATCAAGTATATGCCGCTGAAAATGTAATAGAACAGTGGGCGGTAATTAAACACCAAGAGAAGGGAACGGTTGAATTAACAAAATATGCCTCCGCTAATTTGAATATAAAGGCCGAAAACTTTTGGCTTACGCATTATCATGGTGATTGGGCAATGGAAATGCAGCCTGAGGAAACTAAACTCACACATGGCATTAAAACAATTGATAGTAAATTGGGTACTAGGGCTAATTTATTTCAACCTTCTGCCTTTATTTTGTCGTTTAATGAACCTTCTCATGAAGATGTTGGAAGCGTGTTACTGGGTGGTTTAGAATGGGGTGGTAATTTTAAACTTGATTTTGAACTGGATCCGCAAGATAATTTGCGAATAGTAGCTGGCATGAATAATTATGCGTCTAATTATGTGTTGCGAGCCAATGAGGCATTTATTACGCCTAAGTTCTTGTATACGTTGTCGGATAATGGGACCGGAGAAGCAAGTAGAAATCTGCATAATTGGTCGAGAAAGTATAAACTATTAGATGGTCAAGGAGATCGATTAACGCTCTTGAACAATTGGGAGGCTACTTACTTTGATTTTAACGAAAATAAATTGTTTTCTTTACTAAAGGATACGAAAAAGTTAGGAGTTGACCTGTTTTTGTTGGATGATGGGTGGTTTGGCAATAAATACCCGAGAAACGGTGACACTTCTTCGTTAGGTGATTGGGAAGAAAATAAGGAAAAACTTCCTAATGGATTAATTTCGTTAGTTAAAGAGGCTTCGAACAATGAAGTTAAATTCGGTATTTGGGTAGAGCCTGAAATGGTTAGCCCTAAGAGCGAGCTTTATGAACGGCATCCCGGCTGGGTAGTGAAACAGGAAAAACGCCCGGCGTATTATTTTCGTAATCAGTTAGTATTGGATTTGTCTAATCCAGAAGTACAGGATTTTGTGTTTAAGACACTCGATGATTTATTTATTAAAAACCCTGGTTTAGCCTATGTGAAGTGGGATTGTAACGCTGTTATCTACAATGCGCATTCGCCATACTTAAAAGAGCAGGGCAATTTTTACGTCGATTATGTCCGTGGATTGTACAACGTATTAGAAAGAATTAGAGCAAAATATCCGAAGGTACCCATGATGCTTTGTTCTGGAGGCGGGGGCAGAGTAGATTACGGGTCGCTCCAATATTTTACTGAATATTGGCCAAGTGATAATACAGATCCACTGGAACGCATTTTTATGCAGTATGAATACTCCTATTTCTATCCAGCTATTGCGAGCGCTAACCATGTAACAGATTGGGGCAAGCAACCTATCAAATTCAGAGTTGATGTAGCGATGATGGGAAAGCTCGGCTTTGATATTGTGGTGAGTGAGCTTCCGGAGAAGGACCTTCAATTTTGCCAACAGGCAGTTCAAAACTATAATCAGTTAAAAGATGTAATTTGGCATGGTGATCAGTTTAGGCTAGCAAACCCGAGAGAGCAAAATTATGCTTCTATTTTTTACCTTAACAAAAATAAAGATAGGGGTGTCCTATTTAACTATCTTGTGAATTACCGTTACAATACAGGCACAGCAGATCCAATTAAATTAAAAGGGCTGGATCCAAATAAACAATACCGATTGGAAGAAATTAATCTCTACGATCAATCGCCATCTCCCATCGATAAGAGTCAATCGTATTCTGGTGATTTTTTGATGAAGGTGGGTTTTAATCCACAGTTGAAAGCGGACAGGAAAAGTGTCGTATTGAAAGTAACTGCTAATTAGCTTGAACAGGTACTGCCAAGCCGTTCCTGTTTTATGTTTGAATTGGAGAAGTTGAGCACTATCAACGATTTTTGACGATAGTGCTCAACTTTCTTTAGTTACTTAGATCGCTGATTACTTTTTCATCGACCTTTATTTTGGGATTAAATTTTTGAGTGGTCATATAATTTGTTAAACTATACAAAAGTTGCTTTGACTCGGGTCTACGTTCAATGTCTGTAAGAAAATCAATTCCCGATACAAGCAAATTGCCCTTACCCACTTTGCATTCAAATAATAAAGATAAGGGGCGGGCAGTTACCCAATCGTCGATCACTCGCACAATGGGGTCGATTGACGGATCAATAGTATTTAGCTTAATAGTGTTACAATGCGTCATCGCATCCCACCATTGCCAATCGCTGTAGTATTCTGTTGGGAAATTAGCCAATGCTGGGTGTTGGGGGTTGCACAAAATACCCAGCGTAACCGGAGGTTGCTGTTTTGTCCATGCAGTGTTCCAGAAAATGCTCGAAAACCCGACAGCTATATTTCCTCCTTTTTCAGGTTTCAAGGCTCCTTTTTTAAGAGTTAATAAAACATTTCCCCCGTTATTTAAAAGTGTTTTAGCTTTCTCGTCTAGTTGTTGCGTTACATATATTTCTTTGTTTGGAGCGGGTAAATGGCTTGGATACACAAAAAAATGCCAAGAATTGGTGAAATCTCCCACACTTACCTTTAAAGTTAACTGAGAAGCCTCTTTAATCTGTTGTAAGTTGGCACTAACGCTGCCTAAAGAGAAATTATGTCCAATTGGGATAGTTCCCTTTTTAAGCTTCCCAGTAGCATAGATTTTTCCACTTTTATCAGTGATGGTCCACATAGGTGTTTCGTTTTGCAGAGGTGTGTTGCCATAATGCGCAATTTCAATGGGTACATTAAGCGTTTCGTTATTCAGAAAATTCATCTTAGGGAAACGAGCGAGCGGCACCGTACTATTGCAAAATTCTCGATAGCCTTTTGCATCAATGTAGCCCTTACTTTTCCAAAAAGGATTTAACACTCCTACTAAAGCAGTTCCCTGCCCGGGGAAATCATGTAAATCCAACAGTTGGAAACCACTAAAGCCTGGTGTTCTTAAAGCCGCTTCAATATCTGCTTTATAACATAAGGCCTGCAATTTACCCGATGCCATTAAGAATTTCTCTGCTAGATCGCCCATTCCGTTAGCGACTAATTTATCTCTGAAGATGTCGAAATTTTTAGCTTTGAGCACTCCTGTGTATTCTTTTATCTCTTTGAAATCAGGATATACACACCACTGCCCAATTTCATGGCTAATTGTCGGAATATTAAATTGCTTAATATCTTCCAGCCAATCATAATTACTACGTGGAATCTCCTTGTTGATAATAGAATTTAATCCTTCTCCCCATCCTTGTATTCTCGGTTCGGGGATGTCATTGTAATCGTTTTCGGGTATTGCGGGCCATCCTGCTGCTGATGTGTAAAGTCTCCTATTGTCTTTCCCTTTCCAATATTTTACGAATTCAGTTAGGTATTGTTTATGGTTTTTGCCACCAGGCTCATTGCCATAAGCCATTAATGAGAAAGAAGGGTGATTGCCATAATCGTTAACGATGCGTTCGCTCTCATCATAAATAAACTGATCAATAGGTTTGCCGTCTCCTAAACCTGATCCCTGGTTGGCCCAGGAGCTACATTCTATCTGAAGGTACATGCCTAAGCTATCTGCCGCATCAAAAGCAGCTTCCGGAGGACACCAAGAGTGAAAACGAATATGATTCAATCCGTAGTCTTTGCAGGTAGAAAAAATCTCTGCCCAAGAGGCGATATCTGTAGGAGGGAAGCCGGTTTTTGGAAAAATGGCACTTTCGAGAGTTCCTCTAAAAAATACAGGCTTATTGTTTAATAATATTTGTTTGTCTTTCGTCGAAAAATTCCGCATGCCAAATACCTTCAGTTTCTGGTCTGCAATGGAATCGCCTACATTTAATTGGGCACTCATCTCATATAACATTGGGTTAAATTCATCCCAAATAGCTGGATGCTCTCCCATCGGATACACAATTTCCAGTAAATTTTCACCTTCCACCATACCCACCTCCCGTGTTAGGTCCTTTAAGTTTTTACTGTCTTTTTGTTTTAATGCTGCTTGCAGATGTACCTGAACTTTCTGGGCAGTCCCTTTATTGATTATTTTTAGTCTGGCAAGTACCTCCTTTTTTTGGACGTCTGGAAATAATTGTAAATCAGTTATTCGTGTAGCGTTTAAGGGTTTAATGTATAATTTACCAATCATCCCGTTCCAATTCGTTTGGGTATGATCTGAAATGCTATGGGAGTTCGGGCCAACGTCGATGTCTTTTACACGATTGTCAATACGGATGGTTATCGTATGTTTTCCAGGTGTTAATAAACCCGTTAGATCATAACGATGAGCCGTTGCTAAGCTATTCTGCATTCCTACTTTTTTATTATCTATCCAAACCGTGCTTTCCCAGTGGCTTCGTTCAATAAACAATTCGGCTCCATCTTCGTATCCCTTTTCCGGTATATCGACATCCTTTTGATACCATGCTGCTCCTTTATAATATTTTGTAGGTTGAAGCCAATAAGGCACTTTCACATTTCCGGCTTTTCTATAGGGGGCGTATTCTTCCTCGGTAAACCACGCTGAATCATTAATACCTCCCGTCCAAGGGGTGTTGATATCCACTTCCTTACCTTTATCGTTCGTTGCCATTGATCCCGGTAGTGTAACTTCATCATCTAATTTTTTTTCATACCATTTATGATTAACACCTTCATCTTTCTCGTCCATGGCGAAGCGCCACTTCCCATGTAAATCAATTTCCTGCTTTGAATCGAATTTACTTTTACAGCTGATAAACAGTATAAGCAGTGAAATAAGAAATAATTTGCTAGCTTTATTTAACATATCATAAAATTTAATCGTATCTAATGTTACCAATTAGGATTTTGAGTCATATTCGGATTTGTATTTAATTCATCTTGCGGAATGGGGAAATAGGCATGCTTAGGCAAAGTTAAAAATTGCCGTCCCTCCTTGTCACTGTTTTTTATCTCCTGTTCAACTAATCCCCATCTTTTGAGATCGTAAAATCGTAAACCTTCTCTAAAAAATTCAATCATCCGTTGATGTATCAGTTCATTCTTCAATGCTGTGGTAGTCATTCCATCCACCAAAGGTTTTAATTTAGCCCTTTGCCTAATCCGGTTAATTAGCGGATAAGCATCAGCCGATCTATTTAAGTTAATAAGTGCTTCGGCGCGCATTAACAGAATGTCGGCAAAACGAAGAACCTTTTCGTTAATTTCAGAAATAAATATGCCTTCGTCATCTTGCCGCCAATTTTGATATTTGCGGATCATTGAATTAAAGCCAAATTGTAGTTTAAAGGTAGAGAATGGTTTGTTATAGTAAATAGCATTAGGGTAATTCCAAACTAGGGAAGCATACATCCGAGGATCAAAATCATTATCGATCGTTTTTTCTTTTTGAAATGCTTCAAATATTTTATTGGTAGGGAAGGCTTCGAACCAACCGGCAACTTCAGCTGGAGCAAACTCTTGAGCCACGGTTGTGCCTTGGGATTCATTTGCATTCTCACCCGCCCAAGGGCCAGGTCCCCCTACATTCTGCATCTGTATTTCGAATAATGATTCTGTGTTGTTATCATATTCAGCCATAAAATTATGCTCATAATTAGCTAACAGATCATAGCTAAAAGGTGCTTTAGTGACAATGTCTAGTTCTTTTTCAGCGTCTTCCCATCGTTCCATATAAAGATATACCTTACCCAGCATACCTATTGCAGCACCCTTAGTGGCACGACCTACATATTCTGCCGGATAGTCAAGAGGCAATAGCTCTTTCGCTTCGGATAAATCATTTATGATAAGATTCCAAATATCTTCTTCAGGAGAAGGTCCAACAAAATAGTCTTCTCTGTTTTGAGGTACGATCGTAATAATAGGTATGGAGCCAAAGTTTATCACCAGGTGAAAATAGCTTAAGGCACGAAGGAATTTTGCTTCTGCTACTAAAGCCGATTTTTTAGTTTCATCCATTTCGATTTTAGGCGTATTTTCAATGACTTGATTGGCTCTAAATATCGCCCTAAAAGCCGTAGCATAAATATCACGCGGCGTTTGTGTTGTTGGATTATTAGTGAAAGTAGAAAGCTGGTAGAGTGCTTGAACATCGTTGCGTATAAAAAAATCGTCGCCCCTTCCATTAGTAAGCTCAACACCTCTAACACCGAAGAGACCTCCGTTTATATCTTTAAAGACCTTATAGGTGGCTGCAAGGCCACTTAACACATCGCTTTCTGTTTTCCAGAAATTTGCATTGGTTAAGGAGTTTGGATTTTCTAACTCCAATTTTTTGGTGCAGCTTGCAAAAAGAACTAAAAACAGCAGCAATGTTGCTAATGTGTTTTTATTTTTAATTCTACGTATCATAATGTTAAGGATTTTTTAAAATGAAATCTGTACACCCAGCATGGATGTTCTGGCCAAAGGATAAGCAATATGACCATAATCTACCCCTCTATCTAAAATGGACCCTGTACGCCCTAAGTCGGGATTATATCCTTTATATTTGGTAATGGTAAAGACGTTATCAAAACTCACGTAAATTCTACACTTACTGATTTTCAACCTTTCTGAAAGCGTTTCAGGAAACGTATATCCCAATTGTAAGGTTCTCAACCTCAGATATGAACCATTTTCGAGAAACCGATCGGATGTTTGTGAGTTTAAATTAGGATCATTGATAACCGCTCGAGGGATATCGGTATTACTGTTTTCGGGTGTCCACGCATTTAACGTAGTTTTTGCATAATTGAATTCAGCGCTCATACCTTCTAGGTCTTGTCTTAAACCATTGTAGATTTTATTTCCGTAGGTGCCTTGAAAGAAAAGGTTAATATCGATGTTTTTCCATTGAGCATTTCCCCCTAAGCCAAAGCTGAATTTCGGCGTGGGACTTCCAACATATTGTCGATCATTTTGATCTATTCTGCCATCACCGTTTGCATCGATAAAACGAATATCACCGGGTTTAGCATTCGGTTGTATCAATTGTCCATTTGCGTTATGTGCTTCTACTTCTTCTTGTGATTGGAATATTCCCGCTGTTTTTATTAAGTAAAAGGCACCAACAGGCCATCCAGCTTGTGTGACAGTTGCATTCGCTCCATGGTGAGTGGGTCTGCCTCCAAAAATCTGTTGAGAGCCTGTTCCCAGTTCGAGCACTTCATTGCTGACAGTGGAAAAGGTTGCATTGATACCATAATGGAAATCGTCTTGTTGTTTATTATAGG
Source organism: Pseudosphingobacterium sp. (assembly GCA_035565175.1). Classification (GTDB taxonomy): domain Bacteria; phylum Bacteroidota; class Bacteroidia; order Sphingobacteriales; family Sphingobacteriaceae; genus Olivibacter. The sequence continues at coordinate 5,620 of DATMSZ010000529.1, read as the reverse complement.
CAATATCTGCTTCGAACCCGCGGTTGCGGATACTTCCGGCATTTAGATAGGGGCTTTGAGCGCTCGCACCTGTTGAGAGTGGAATAGGTACTTGCAATAATATGTCTTTACTGTCTTTGACAAAGTAATCCGCAATTATGGATAAGCTATTATTAAACAATCCGATGTCTAAACCAGCATTATAGGTGATTGAATTTTCCCATCGTATATCAGGAGTAGCAAATGCCGTTTGTGTTGCTCCGGGCATTAAATGCTGATCAGTACCTATAACATAATTTATATTAGGATTAATATTGGCTAAAAACTGATAATCTGCTATTTCCTGATTACCCAATTCTCCATATCCCGCACGGAGTTTTAAGGTCGTAAAGGTGGAATTTAGATGACTAAAGAAGGGCTCATTCGAAATATTCCAAGCAGCTGCTAAAGAAGGGAAATTACCATATTTATAGGCATTGCCAAACCTTGAAGAACCGTCTCTACGTAAGATGGCTGTTAATGTATAACGATCATCATAGGTATAAATGGCTCTTCCGAAATAGGATATCAAGGTGTTTTCCCAGGCGTTTGATCCGGCCACCGTATTTGTGGTACCGGCATCTATCACCTCTATACCGCGAGGCATTCCGCTTTTGCTTCCACTTAGTACTCTATAGTCGGTGTTCTGATAAGTGTAGCCCACCATTGCTTGTATATTATGTTTATTAAAGTCCTTATCATAGGTGAGCGTATGCTCTTGTAATACGGTGGACTTTTCGTTTCTGCTTTCGCTCAGGTTTGCCATACGATTGATAAACAACGTTCCTACTTCGTAGGGATACTGATAAGTGAAGTTTCTACCGTAGGTACGTGTATAACCGGCATTATATTTATAATTTAATCCCTCTAAAATGTTGAATTGCGCGTATGCGTTAATCATGGCATTGGTTGCGTAAACTTCTGGTTTTTCAAGGTTGAGCTGTGCAACAGGGTTGGCCACATTCATAACGGGACCATAGGCGCCACCGTATCCGCCTTCCGCCGTAGGATCATAAACATTAAATACCGGAATCATCTTAAGAGAAGCACCCACAGGTCCTCCGCCTTGGCCACCCCACCCATTTGCCATATTTCTCCATTTTTCATTAGATAGGATGACCGTTTCGCCAACTTTTAAGCGGCCCTTAGTAAAATCAGTTTTTATCCGTAAATTATATCTTTCATAGTAGGTTTTGCGTACTATACCATCCTGGCCGAAATAATCTCCTGATATATTGTAATGAAAATTCTCACCCCCTCCATTAGCATTTAGGTTATAGTTTTGCATTGGTGCAGAAGTGAAAACTTCGTCTTGCCAATCCACGTCTGCTAATTGAGCATAATTATTAGCAATGTCCAGGCGAGCGAGACCCGCATTATCATGTGCAGCATTACTTACTTGCGCCCATTCGGCGGCATTCAATACATCCAGTCTTTTGGCTAAATTTTGTAGACCATAGTTGGCCACTAAGGAGATATTGTTGCTTCCTGCGGTCCCACCTTTGGTTGTTACCAATACCACTCCATTTGCTGCCCTAGAGCCATAAATGGCCGCTGCAGAAGCATCCTTCAGTATGTCCATCGAGGCAATATCATTGGGTGCGATGTTATTGATATTATCTACTTGCACACCGTCGACAATATACAGTGGATTATTGTTGTTTAAAGATCCGGTTCCACGAATGAGTACCCGTACACCAGATCCTGGGTTACCACCACCCGATTCAATTTGTACTCCCGCAACCTTACCTTGAATTGCTTGCCCAACGTTGTTAAATCCTTCTGACACAATATCATCAGCGGATAAGGACGCAATGGCGCCTGTAATATTTGATCTTTTTTGCGTGCCATAGCCAACTACTACCACTTCATCCAAGGCCTGGTTATTGGCATTTAATTGAACGTTTAGTGCCTCGAATTTTTCTATTAGCAATTCGGCTGTTTGATATCCAACGAAGGTAAATCGTAGTTTATCTCCTAGAGCAACAGGAATTTGATAATTCCCTTCCATATTTGTGGAAGTTCCTTTTCCGGCTTTCCCCACAACGGTAACTGAAACACCGCTTAATGGTTTGCCTGCTTGATCCTTAACAATTCCAGTTATGTTTTTCTGATTTTCCTGCGCCTTAATTGATTGAATAGATACACAGCAAAACAGGAAAATAAATACCTTATATTTTAAGGTGCTTAAACATGGAAATCGGCATTTTATAACATGGTAGTATTTCATAAATGTTTACATTGGTTAACAATTATAGGTTATACCGCAAATGTAGAAAGCGAATGGTCTCTCTTAAATAGAGAATAATCGGGAAAAGATGGATTATATTACAGATACATAGTATTCTATAAAAAGATGAGTTTCCACAGCTCCCTTATTTAGCAGGAATTTAAACAGCGAATCGTAACATAGTCTATTGTTTTCATAATACTTTCCATTTTTTTGGGGGAACAAAGTTTGATATTTGTGTGCAGCTTATGATAGCGCTATAGACCGTATCCGTATGACTACTAACCAACAATCAGTAACATTTAAAAATGCGTATATACTAGGCATTTCTTTTATCTCTGCCCTTGGAGGGTATTTATTTGGTTTTGATTTCGCGGTAATAGCAGGTGCTTTGCCTTTCCTTCGTTCTGAGTTTGAACTCAATGCCTGGTGGGAGGGCTTTCTTACCGGTTCATTGGCTTTGGGTTGTATTGCAGGTTGTTTGTTAGCAGGGGGTTTAGCAGAGCGTTATGGACGGAAGCCTGGATTAATGCTTGCGGCTTTTATTTTTGCCGTATCATCAGTGGGAATGGCCATTTCATCAGGGCTTACTTTATTTGTCACGATGCGTTTTGCGGCGGGTATCGGAGTGGGAATGGCGTCGATGCTCAGTCCTTTATATATTGCGGAAGTATCACCGCCAAATATTCGTGGAAGAAATGTGGCCATTAATCAGTTGACGATAGTAATCGGTATTTTGGTTACCAATTTAGTGAATTATGCACTCGCCGATAATGGGCCGGACGCCTGGCGTTGGATGTTTGGACTAGGGGCAGTGCCTGCAACGCTGTTCTTCCTAGGTGTAATCTGGTTACCTGAAAGTCCGCGATGGTTAATGAAGGTCGGGAAAACAGAACAGGCAAAAAAGGTCTTAAGCAATATCGGCAGCGAAGTCTTTGTGGAAGACACCTTCCGTGATATACAACAATCGCTTCGAGGAGCAGCTAATCAATCTTTTAAGGCAGTTTTTGAAAAAGGAGTTCGCCCAGCAGTTATTGTTGGAATAACGCTGGCAGTTTTTCAGCAACTTTGCGGTATTAATGTCGTCTTTAATTATACATCCACCATATTTGAATCAGTGGGTGCTGATTTAGATAGGCAACTGTTTGAAACAGTGTCTATTGGTTTGGTTAACTTAATTTTTACGCTAGTAGCCATGTGGCAGGTAGATCGTTTGGGGCGACGCCCACTGATGCTCATGGGTTCACTCGGATTATCAATCGTATATATTGTATTGGCCTATTTACTTCAAAATCAAGCAGCACCTGGTTTGGTCTCTGCTCTTGTATTGATGGCTATTGCGATGTACGCTACCTCGCTGGCTCCAGTAACCTGGGTATTGATAGCTGAAATTTTTCCAAATAGAATACGTGGCTTAGCTTCTTCTGTGGCTATTGTGTCCCTTTGGGCAGCCTACTTTGTCTTAGTGTTTACTTTTCCAGTTTTGGCTGAGGTATTGGGTACTTATGGGCCATTTTATCTTTATGCAGGTATTTGCCTATTGGGATTTCTTTTCGTGAAAAACAGCGTTAAGGAAACAAAAGGACAGACCTTGGAACAATTAGAACAACGATTAATGGGGCATTAAAATTTTAACTAAATGGTTGCTTGCAGATCGATATGTAGAGGTATAGCACCAATTTAAGGATAAGCCTTGGGAATGCCTTTGTTTCATATTGTGAATGGATGTCCAGCACAGCGGCAAAACGGAGAACACTGTGCTGGATATTCATTTATGCTAAGGAAGCATCAAGCGTTATATTGGTGTTCAATAGTTTAGAGATCGGACAAATTTCTTTGGCCTTTTGAGCAACCTCTTTAAATTCAGCTTCGGTAATTCCTTCTACTTCTCCTTTTAAAATTAAGTTGATATTTGTAATAGAACCATCTTCGAAAGTAACCTGTGCTTCTGTATCTAAATTACCGGGCGTGTATCCTTTCTCGCTAAGCAAAAAGCTCAACTGCATAGTAAAACATCCGGAATGTGCCGCAGCCACTAATTCTTCAGGGTTGGTACCCACGCCTTGTTCAAAACGTGTTTTAAAAGAAAGTTGAGCATTATCTAAGGTGCTACTTTGTGTGCTAATGGTACCTTTTCCTTCCATTCCGGTACCTTTCCAATTGGCATTTGCTTTTCTCGTAAATTTCATGATTTTTTTAATTTATAGTGTTACTAATTTAATGAATTAATTCCTTCTGTTATATTATATTAATGTAGTTTTTCTGTTAAAGCTATTATAGCTTGTTTGATTGCCGCTCTTGGCGCAGGTGTATTCGTTATAGGGTTCAGCAGGACAAAATCGTGTATCGTTCCTAAGTAACGCGTACTTGTTACTTTTACCCCTGCTGCATTTAATTTTTTTGCATATGCTTCTCCTTCATCCCTTAATACATCATTTTCGGCAGTAATAACTAGCGCTTCCGGAAGTTCTTTTAATTCTTCAAAGCTGGCCCGGAGGGGAGAGGCGGTAATCTGATCACGCACCTTTCTATCGGGTGCATAATTGTCCCAGAACCAAATCATGGCATTTAAGGTAAGAAAATGCCCGTTAGCGAATTGTTGATAGGAAGCTGTATTGAATGCTGCATCCGTTACCGGATAAAATAGCAATTGAAAGTCAATTTTTGGTCCCTTACGTTCTTTTGCCATCAATGTTACGGCAATAGCCATATTTCCTCCTACACTATCACCTCCAATAGCAATTTTTTCAGTGTTAAGACCGAGAGACTCCCCATTCTCTTTTATCCATTTAGTGGCTGCATAAGCCTCCTCGTTGGCTGTAGGATATTTGGCTTCAGGAGAAGGGGTGTAATTGACAAAGGCAACTGCTATATTTGCCCCAACTGCTAGTTCTCTGACTAATCGGTCATGTGTAAAAGCGTCACCTAATACCCAACCACCTCCATGGAAATAGACTAAAACGGGTAAATTTCCTTTCGTTCCCTGAGGTTTGACAATACGAAGGGAAATGGATTTGCCATCTACCGTTATACTTTTTTCTTCAACGTCAACAGGTGACTTTTCGATACTTGCTGATTGCGCGTCAATTAGTACTTGGCGAGCATCTTGAATAGATAATTCATAAAGTTGAGGCCCGGTATTGCCATGCACAGCTTTTAAGAATTCAAGTGTTTCTTTTTCTACTCCATAGTTTCCCGCAAGAGAGGGGTCGATTTGGCCGAAGGTGTTTGATGTTTCCATGATCTGTTTTTCTTCTTGTTATTTGTTGAACCAAAATTAGATCACTTTTGTTTATATTTCAAATTAATAATTTTTTATCTTTATAAAATTTATTTATAACATGACTATTCAACAACTAAGATATATAATAG
>DATMSZ010000528.1:0-2706 GCA_035565175.1 Pseudosphingobacterium sp. | reverse complement strand
ATCATAAAAAAAAGGAAGGATCAGCAATTGAACCTTCCTTTTCATATCAAAATAAAGTCTTAACTAAATCACCAACCTTTAATTGCCCCACCTTTAAAAACCTTTTCAGCCATAGCCTCCACCTCTGGAGATTGATAGGCTTTCACAAAGGTTTTAACTTTTTCTTCATCCTTGTTATCTGTTCTCGAAACGATTACATTGACATAGGGTGATTTCTCGTCTTCCACAAAAATGCCATCTTTTTTGGCCACTAAACCAATTGAGGCAGCGAATGTATTATTAATAACAGCAATCGTTACTTGCTTGTCGTCTAACGCTCGTGGTAGTTGAGGTGCTTCCAATTCAAGAATCCGTATTTTCTTAGGATTTTCAGCGATATCATTTACCGTTGGCAGCAAACCAACACCATCATTCAATTTTAATAAACCAACTTTTTGTAATAATAATAATGCTCTACCGCCGTTAGTCGGATCATTCGGAATAATAATGGTATCCTCTTCCTTTAATTGATCTAATTGTTTTATCTTCTTTGAATAACCAGCCAAAGGAAAAACAAAGGTATTACCAACGATCGCAAAATCGTATTCTCTCTGTTTAGCCTGCACATCTAAATAAGGCTTATTCTGAAAAACGTTAACATCTATATCTTTTTGGCGAAGCGCTTCATTTGGCATCACATAATCATTAAATTGCACAAGCTCAACCTCTAATCCGTATTTTTCTTTCGCCACCTTTTGCGCAGCTTCCGCTAAGCTATATTCAGGTCCCGACTCAACTCCTACTTTGATTTGATTAGGATTATTTTTGTTTCCCCCGCTACAAGATATAAGGCCAATAAGCACCGCTGCCATGCTTGATAATTTCCAAATCTTCATTGTTTTATTCATATGAATATCTTTATTTTCTGTGATCTACCCGTTTTGAAATATAATCTCCTAAAAATTGGATAATAAAAACCAGTGCTACCAATAAAATCAACACTACATTCATTATTACCGCATCGTAACCTACATAACCATACTGATATCCGATATGGCCTAAACCTCCTGCACCAACAGCCCCCCCCATAGCGGAGTACCCCACTAGCGTTATTAGCGTAATTGAAGCACTATTAACGATGGCCGGTAATGCTTCCGGCAAAAGAACTTTGTTAACTACTTGCAATGGCTTTGCTCCCATCGCCCTGGCGGCTTCGATCAATCCATGCGGTATTTCCAATAGACAGTTTTCAACCATTCTAGCTACAAAAGGTGCAGCACCAATACTTAATGGAACCAATGCGGCTCCTACTCCTATGGAGGTACCTACTACCAATCGGGTAAACGGAATCATCCACACGATAAGAATGATAAAGGGGATCGACCGGAAGGCATTTACGATCACAGCAATCGTCCTGTTGACTCTTCTATTAGCCAACATCTGTCCGTCGCGTGTCATAAACAGTAGTACACCTGCGGGGAGACCTAAACAAAATCCAAAAAATCCTGAAACAAAAGTCATCACAATTGTTTCCCATGCGCCTCGCAGCAACATCCATAACATAGCATCAGACATACCCTATTATCTCCACTTCCACTTTTTTGTTTTTGAAATAATCCATCGTTTCAGCTATTTGATTTGTCTCGCCATTAAACTTTATGAGCATGACCCCTACCTGCGCTTTGCCTAAGGTATCCATTTTTGCGTTTATTATTTCGTAGTCAATGTTAAACAATTTTACTGCGGTAGACAATACCGGTTCATTTACACTAGCTCCATCAAAACGTAGTTTCACTAAAAGGTGCTTTCTACTTTCGTCAGCCACCAGCGCTAAACGATTGAGATAATCATGAGCAATATCTACATGCATTGATGAATTAATAAATTGCTGTGTTAATTCGGTCTTTGCATTTGAAAAAATAGCACTTACTTCTCCTTGCTCTATAATTTTCCCATCTGCAATAATCGCCACATCATCACATATTGCTTTTACGACTTCCATTTCGTGCGTAATAAGTACTACAGTAATATTTAATCGCTTGTTGATATCTTTAAGTAACTCTAGAATAGATCTAGTTGTGGCCGGATCGAGCGCGCTGGTAGCTTCATCGCAAAGTAATACTTTTGGATCGCTTGCCAATGCCCTCGCAATAGCCACACGTTGCTTCTGTCCACCCGACAAATTCGCGGGATAATCATCTTTCTTATTACTTAATCCAACAAGCTCCAGCAGCTCCAACACCTTTTTTTGGATTGCCTGTTTTGGGCTATTGATTAGTTCAAGAGGGAAAGCAACATTCTCGAATACTGTTCTAGAAGAAAGTAGATTAAAATGTTGAAAAATCATTCCCATCTGTCTTCTGACCCTTACTAATGCATTTGGTGCTAAAAGCGTCAAATTCACTCCGTTCAAGAGTACGTCGCCGGAAGTGGGTCGCTCTAATAAATTTATACACCTGATTAATGTGCTTTTACCAGCTCCCGATGAACCAATTATCCCGTACACGCGTCCTTCCGCAACAGTCAGATTAATACCCGAAAGCGCATGAATTTCCACATTTTTTTTATAAAATACCTTACTTATATTTTTTAGTTCAATCATACTTAAGCAGCACGTAAGCAGGCCTTATCAATGCAAGTCTCTTTTGATTCGTTATTAATCGCAAGCCTGATGATGAATTAGAGAGGCAAATGTAGAATAAAAGTTAAAAATCTACAACTCTAATA
>DATMSZ010000527.1:0-15733 GCA_035565175.1 Pseudosphingobacterium sp. | reverse complement strand
TCCGCTGGAAGTTACAGATGCTACTGGTTGTGGCGACACCTATATGGCTGGCTATTTATATAAAAAAATAAAAGGAGCGGAATTAGAAGAAGCTGGAAAATTTGCTGCTGCGATGTCTACCCTAAAAATTCAAACTTCAGGACCTTTTACAGGCTATATTGAAGATATAGAGCAGGTGCTTCAGACAAATAAACAGACGGTCTATAGCGACTTCCAGATTCTTAAGTAAACATGGTCAAGAAAAAACATATACTGCTTTTATGTACGCTATTAATTGCCTGTGAAACACTGTATGCTGAAACGGCAAAAAAAGATTTTGCTGCGAAACGTGCGTGCATGACTTTTAAGCAAGCTGTAGATCCAATAGAACTGGTAGCGTTTGCTCAAAAGCTTTTAGGAATACCTTATAGATATGGTGGTAGCAACCCGAAGTTGGGTTTTGATTGCTCAGGCTTTGTAAATTATGTATTTAAGAGCTTTCATTTTTCTGTACCAAGAAGCTCCTCTGCGTTTAGTAAATATGGAGAAAAAATTTCGCTGGAAGAAGCTTCTCCAGGCGATTTAATTTTATTCAGGGGAACTAATCCCAAAATTAAATCAATCGGCCATATTGGAATAATCGTATCTAAGGCAGGTGAACCCGTGCGATTTATTCATGCCTCTTCCGGAAAAACACAGTGTGTAACGGAAACACCGTTAGACACCCGCTATCAAAAACGCTTTGTAAAAGTTATTCGTTTACTTAACTTGTATTTAAACAACTCTGTATCAACACATTAAAATTCCTGACAATTTTATGTCATTGTTTTTCAAAAATAATTTCGAATTTTGCCTAACACTGTTAAATTATTTAAGGGGGATTAAGAATGGGAAGTAAAGAGCGTATACAGCGATTAAAGGATGAAAATAGAATAAAAATTCTTGACGCATCGCTTCAAATTGTAAAAGAAGAAGGATGGCAAGCGCTTAGCATGCGGAAAATCGCTGACATTATAGAATATACTGCTCCAATGATCTATGAGTATTTTGCTAACAAAGAAGCAATCCTTGCGGAGTTGGCAGGAAAGGGATATTTGATTTTAGCAAAAAGAGTAAGAGAAGCAAAAGAAAACGAGACAATACCTGAGAAACAAATTGAAGCCATGTGGCTTACTTATTGGCAATTTGCCTTTGAAGAAAAAGAACTTTATCAATTAATGTTCGGTATAGGTACCCAGTGTTGCGAGATGGAAAAATCATTTAAATGTTTTGATTCGCATGCTGTACTAATCAGCAATGTCATAAAAGAAATCATGCATGATAAAAATCCGTCCGAGGAAATGGTATGCCGGAAATACTTTACTTACTGGTCTATCATCCATGGATTAATTTCTATCAATCTCGTAAATAAAGGCAATGGCGAGGAGACTAACCAACAAGTCTTGAAAGATGCCATTTATGGAATAACACGATCACTGGTTGATTAATTTTTTTGCAAAGAAAATAACAACTGTAAATTATTTAACGCTGTTAAAGTCCGTAAGAAGGATTCACATAAATTAAGAATTCCTTTTTCGAAAATCATTAAAATTTTAGATAACAACAAAATGAAACATTTATTATCAACAATGGCACTCGAAACTCATCACCCGATATTTAACGTTGTTAAGTTATTTAATAACGTAAGTAAACTAGCTTTCCTAGCTTCTTCCATCTTTTTGCTTAGTTGCTCTAGTCAGCAACAACAACAAGGAGCTCCACCTCCTCCATCATTGCCGGTGGTGGCTATTACATCCGGACAACAAACGGTATATCAAGAATACCCTGCGTCTATTGAAGGAATAGCCAATGTGGAAATCCGCCCACAGGTAGAAGGTACCTTAGATGTTATTTATGTAGACGAGGGTGCTAAAGTCACAAAGGGTCAACCACTCTTTAAAATAAATGACCGCCCTTACCAGGAACAATTGAACCAGGCCTTAGCCAATCTACATGCGGCAGAGGCTGCACTCGTAAATGCTGAGATAGAAGTGGAGAAAAAAACGAAGCTGGTTAACAATAAAGTATTGGCTGATTTTCAGCTTAAAACCGCTGTAGTGGCAAGAAATGTTGCGAAAGCCAATTTGGAGCAAGCCAAAGCTGGAGTGGGTAGTGCCAGAATCAATTTGGGCTATACCTTGATAAAAGCACCTACCGACGGATATATTGGCAGATTACTAAAAAAACAAGGAAGTTTAGTTACGCCATCGGATGTACAAGCGCTTACTGATTTATCTGACATTCATGAACTCCATGTTTACTTTGCTTTAGGAGAAAACGATTTTGTAAGTTTCAAGAACAACTTCGAAGGGGCTACTCTTGAAGAAAAAATCAAGAAGCTACCCCCTATTACACTAGTTCTATCCGATCAAACAGAATATGCGCAGCAGGGAAAAATTGATATGGTTGATGGGCAATTTGACAAGAATACCGGTGCTATTACATTACGGGCAACCTTCCCTAATAAAGAAGGATTACTTCGCTCGGGAAACACAGGTAAAGTGAGACTTGGCAAACAACATGCAAAAGTATTATTGGTACCACAAATGGCAACTTTGGAGATGCAAGACAAAATATTTGTGTATACCGTAAATGATAGTAACAAAGTAAATAAACAACCTATTGAGGTTATTGGAAAAAGCGGCGCGAGCTATTTAGTAAAAGGAGGAATCAAAGACGGCGACCATATCGTCTATAAAGGAATGGATCTTTTACAGGAAGGTCAAGTTATTGCTCCACAACAAATAAGCCCAGACAGTCTCAAACTAACTGCATATAACAAATAGAGTTATGTTAAAGAAATTTATTGAAAGACCGGTTTTAGCAACGGTTATATCTATATTGCTAGTTATACTTGGAGTCATCGGAATAGTGAAGTTACCTTTACAACAGTTCCCTGACATCGCACCACCAGCTGTTTTGGTAACAGCTCTATACCCTGGTGCCAATGCGGAAACCGTATTACGTGCGGTAGCACCATCTTTGGAGGAATCTATTAATGGTGTTGAAAACATGAGCTATATGAGCTCCACCGCTAGTAATGACGGTTCGTTAATGATAACCGTTTATTTTAAATTAGGAACTGATCCGGATCAGGCCGCTGTAAACGTACAAAACAGAGTTGCGCAGGCAACCAGTCAGCTGCCTGCTGAAGTGGTACAAGCAGGTATTACCACTGCTAAGCAGCAAAACAGCTTGATCATGGTATTAGATCTTTATACGGAAGATGAAGGCGCCTATGATCAAACATTCATGGCTAATTATGCCCAAATCAATATCATACCCGAGCTTAAACGTATCCCGGGTGTTGGACAGGCGATTGTTTTTGGTGGTAGTAAAGATTATTCCATGCGGGTATGGTTAAATCCGAACCAGATGGCCAGCTACAAACTTACACCAGGTGAAGTAATGGCCGCCATACAAGACAAGAATGTGGAGGCTGCGCCTGGAAAATTCGGTGAAAGCAGCACGGAAGCATTCGAGTTTGTAATTAAGTATAAAGGAAAACTTAATCAGCCTGTCGATTACGAAAACATTATTATTCGTTCCAACGCGGACGGTTCCGTATTAAGGCTAAAGGATGTTGCCAGAGTAGAACTCGGGTCGTATACCTATGCCAGCAATACGCGTATTGACGGAAAAGCAGGTCTTAACATAGGTGTTATGCAGTTAGCCGGATCAAACGCTAACGAAATACAGATTGCCATCCAAGATTTCATGAAAAAAGCCGAGAAAAGCTTTCCAAAAGGTGTAAAACAACTGGTGCTTTACAACACCAAAGATTCGCTCGATCAATCTATCGATCAAGTGAAGCATACACTCTTTGAGGCCTTTATCCTCGTGTTTTTAGTAGTGTTTATTTTCTTACAAGACTTTAGATCTACGCTTATTCCTGCCATTGCGGTGCCGGTTGCAATTATAGGAACCTTCTTTTTCATGCAATTATTTGGCTTCTCTATCAATTTACTTACGCTGTTTGCACTGGTGCTGGCCATAGGGATTGTTGTGGATGATGCAATTGTAGTGGTAGAGGCCGTGCATGCTAAAATGGAACACCAGAATCTTCCGCCCAAAATAGCCACCACTTCTGCCATGAGTGAAATTACCGGTGCCATCATCTCTATCACATTGGTGATGTCGGCGGTTTTCTTACCCATAGGTTTTATGGAAGGCTCTACGGGTGTCTTTTATCGGCAATTTGCGTTTACCTTAGCGATAGCAATCGTTTTATCCGCAATCAATGCGCTTACACTTAGTCCCGCACTTTGTGCTTTATTTCTCAAAGACACCCATGGTCAAGGAGAGAAAAAAGAAAAACTAAGTTTTAAGGATAAATTTTTTACCGGTTTTAATACTAGTTTTAACAGACTAACTAAAAACTATGTTGGCAGCCTACGCTTTTTAGTACGCTTTAAATGGCTCAGTCTTGGGGCCTTAGCTGTCCTTATTGCCATAACAGTTTTAATGGTTAGAAAAACACCAACAGGATTTATTCCGTCAGAAGATCAAGGTTTTATTGCGATCTCGCTCTCGATGCCCGTTGGTGCGTCACTTGATCGTACAAATAGTGCTTTGAAAGAAGCCGAGCTACAATTGCAGCATACGCCATTTACAAAAACGCTCAACGTAATCTCCGGTTTCAATATATTAACGCAAGCTACGAGCCCATCTGCGGGTGTTGCCTTTATATTGCTCAAACCACACGAAGAACGTGGTGAGGTGAAAGATATCAACGATATAATGGGTGTGGTTAATCAAAAATTGGCTTCCATTAAGGGTGCAAACTTCTTTGTCTTCACCTTCCCTACCGTTCCGGGTTTCAGTAACGTGGATGGTTTAGATATGGTATTGCAAGACCGCACAGGAGGCAAGCTTGACAAATTTGGCCAAGTCGGACAAACCTTCATAGGTGAACTGATGAAACGTCCTGAAATCATGATGGCGTTTACGACTTTTCGGGCCGACTATCCTCAATATGAATTGCAGGTAGACGATGTTAAGGCGGAACAATTAAGCGTAAGCACAAAAGATATCTTGCAAACAATGCAAGCCTATTTCGGTAGTGCACAAGCCTCCGATTTTAATAGGTTTGGAAAATACTATAGGGTAATGGTTCAAGCCGATAAAACGGAACGTGCCGAACCTAACTCGATGGATGGAGTCTACGTTAAAAACAGGTTGGGAGAAATGGTGCCTATTAACACTTTAGTAAAGTTAAATCGTGTTTATGGTCCTGAAACGGCATCTAGGTATAACCTTTTTAATTCTATTGGAATAAATGCCCTGCCGAATCCTGGATTCAGCTCCGGTGATGCCATTCATGCTGTTGAAGAGGTTGCTAAACAACACCTTCCGTCCGGCTTTTCCTATGAATTTTCGGGGATGACCAAAGAGGAGATAACTTCAGGCGGTCAATCAACCGTTATCTTTGTATTATGTTTGGTATTTGTTTATTTCCTACTTGCAGCACAATATGAAAGTTATATATTACCACTTGCGGTAATCTTGTCCATTCCAACAGGTGTATTCGGAGTGTTCGCTGCTATCGGCCTAACAGGTATTGAAAATAACATTTATGTACAAGTTGCACTTGTAATGCTTATAGGACTATTAGCCAAAAATGCGATTCTTATTGTGGAGTTCGCTTCGCAAGGAAGGAAGCATGGTAAGCCAATCGTCGTTGCCGCTTTAGAAGCTGCTCAGCTAAGACTACGTCCTATTATCATGACCTCCTTAGCCTTCGTTGTCGGTATGATTCCAATGATGAGTGCAACCGGACCTTCAGCACAAGGGAACCACTCTATCAGTATAGGTGCCGCTGGAGGAATGTTATCCGGTGTTGTTCTAGGGCTTTTTATTATCCCTGTGCTTTACATTGTATTTCAACATTTACAAGAGAAAGTGTCTGGCAAGCCTAATCCGCATACGAATACATCACATGATGACGGCACAACGGCACAAGAATTAACGGTAACGGATACAGTCTCTTTAAGTTAATTTTTTAGAGAAAGGTTATTTAAAATTAAAAAAATGAACACCAAATTTAGTCTCCTAATAATTTTGTTTTTGCAGGCCTTATTTTTAGCCTGCAAAACAACTGATAAAGCGCTGAATACAGAAGCAATAGCGCCGAGCAGCTTCCGCAATGCCGACGCAAGTCAGGCGGACTCAGCTGGTATAGCTTTAATAGCATGGCGTGAGTTTTTCAACGATGCTACTTTGCAGCACCTAATCGATACTGCAATTGTTCATAATATGGACATGCTGTTAGCGATAAAAAATATAGAAGCCGCGCAACAAACATTGAAACAGGCAAAAGCGGGGTATATTCCCGATGTCAGTCTTCAGGTAGGCGCTAACACAACCAGGCCCTCGGATAATAGTTTGAACGGACTGAGTTTGAATCAATTTCTTGGTAGTAAGCATATAGAGGATTATACCGCAGCGCTTGCGTTATCATGGGAAGCAGACATCTGGGGCAAGATAAAAAATCAAAAAGCTGCCGCTTTGGCCGGTTATTTACAAACGGAAGAAGCTAAAAAAGCTGTACAAACGCAACTTGTATCTTATGTAGCACAAGGTTATTATAATTTGTTGATGCTTCAAGCTCAATTAAAAATTGCCCAACAAAATCTTGCTTTAAACGATAGTACGCTAAATATTATCAAGCAACAGTACGATGTTGGTGAAATCACCTTGTTAGGACTGGAACAAGCAGAGGCACAGCGCTTGGCCGCAGCTTCCTTGATTCCTGATTTTGAGCAACAGATAAATATTCAGGAAAATGCACTTAGTATATTAAGTGGAAAACTACCTGAAGCCGTTGCCACTGAAACAACTTTAGACAAAATCAAAATTCCTCAGAACCTTACAACGGGTGTTCCTTCTTTACTATTAAGCAGAAGACCTGATGTTAAACGTGCTGAGCTAGCGGTGGTTGCTGCCCGAGCAAATAAACAATATGCAAAGGCAAGTATGTACCCCTCCTTAACTATTAGTGCACAAGGGGGTGTTAATTCGTTTAAAGCGAGTAATTGGTTTAATATTCCTGCTTCGCTCTTCGGCACCGTTGCCGGAGGAATAACGCAACCTATTTTACAACGCAGACAACTGAAAACCAACTACAAATTGGCTGAGATTGACCAAGAGAAAACGGTTATCGAGTTTAGACAATCGGTTATAACTGCTGTAGGAGAAGTATCGGATGCACTGATTGCATTAGATAAATTGGAGGAAAAGCAATCAATTGCCCTTAATCGCACAAGCAAATTACAAAGTGCCATTCACAATGCCGATCTACTATTCAATACCGGCATGGCTAACTATTTGGAAGTTATTACAGCTCAGAGCAATGTATTACAAAGCGAACTCGAATTAGCTCAGATAAAAAAAGCCCAACTAGTAGCAATGGTTGATTTATATCGGTCTCTGGGTGGTGGATGGTAGCTGACGAAACTATTGAACAAAAAAGAGTTTTGATTGTTAATAGAGAAATTAATAGGTATTGCTATGTGGAAGGAGATTGATAACAGTTTATACAAACGCTTTGAGTTTAAAGATTTTTCAGAGGCCTTCGGATTTATGGTAAGGGTCGCTATGTTAGCGGAAACTCAGAACCATCACCCTAAGTGGACAAATGTGTGGAATACAGTAGAAATCTGGCTTTCCACACATGATCAAGGAGATATTGTAACTGAAAAGGACAAAAAGCTGGCGGCAGCGATCGATAAATTATAGCATAACAAAAAAGCAGCTTATATAAGCTGCTTTTTTGTTATGCTGATTACCCGTATCACTGAATGTCCACCAAATAGAACGTTGATAATGATGAGGGTCTTGTTTTATAATTTAAAAAATTCAGAGTCAATTTCGTAACATGATAATGTTCAAAATGCTCAAGTATTTTTACTTGAAAGGTCTCCTTTAAAGCAGGTAGTTCTTCTTCTTGTATAAAAAAGAGACAAGAAGAAAGATCATGTTGTTTGAGTTTGGATATATTGTCAGCATACTTTACTTCACCAGGTGCATAGAAATCTAAGGTAAAACTAGCCGCTTTATAGGCTATTACTTGCTTATACGGAGCATATTTCTTCAACCATATACCTGCCGACATTCCTGCTTGATACCGAAGTAATGCTGGATAAAAGAATCCATATGCAAATGCCATAAATCCTATTGATAAAAAAGCACTTCGAAAAATTAAATTTTTTACGCTCCTCTTAAAAAATAAAATGTAAGTGATCACCGCGAGCCCGATAATCAAGGTAATTGATAGTGCTTTATGAGGAAAGTTAAAAACAAGGGCTATTACGATCAGTAAACAAATTACTACGGAGAATATCACATTTTGCACAATAGATAGTGTTTTCAACGTCCTTGTATCAATATGTTTCAAGTAAGATGCAGTAATAATAGCGAAATGGGGGAAAATAATAATGATATAGTGGGGTAACTGAAACTTCGATAAGGAAAATAATAAGAATGCAATCAATGCACTTATGGTTATTATTAACATCGGAGACTTTTCTCTATTTTTCTTCCGATGCTTCCAATTATCAATCACCGCGATATAAAATAAGATCGACCATGGCAAAAAAGCCCAAAGAATGGTATGCAAAAAGAAAAATACATCGCCCTTACCTTTAATGGGCCCTGTATTGAAAAATCTCCCGAACTGACTGTCCCAAAAGAAAAACCGAATCCCTGAAACCTGCTGTCTATCAAATACAACTTTCTCAGGATACCTATCAAATTGGCTGTACAGGGCATATAACTCTGGTATAATGAATACCCCTATTAGAGCAAGCGCCAGCCACCATTTAATTTTTAAAAGCTCCTTATATTTCTTGTTGAATAGCCAATAGCATATAAAACCACCCAAAATCGATATGATAACGAAAATGCCTTTCACCATAATGGCACAGGCTAGTAAGAAGGACCCAGCAATAATATGAGCGGTGGACGACTCATGTGCCTGATAATAATGATAGATCGCAGCGATGGTAAATGTGCTAAGATATATTTCTGCTCTGACATCAAAATTGGAAATAACGACATGAAATGCCGTCATATAAATAAGTACAGCGATAAGTGCCGTCTTTCTATCGCTGAGCTTTGAACTTAACAGGTACAGGTAATAACAACCAATCCACCCGATCAAAAGCGAAGGAAGTTTATAAGCTAAACTATTTATCCCCAGCAGCTTGAAGGAAAAAGCGGCCATCCAAAAAGTCAGGTGCGGCTTATCCAGCCAGTCTTGCCCTCTGACATACAAATTAATCCAATCCGCATTTAACACCATGTTCTTTGCTATGGAAGCATACAAGGCCCCGTCTGGTTCCATAATACCACCAAAAAGAGAAAAAATGCTCGTTATGGTTACTAAAAGTATCAACCAAAAATATTGCCTTTCGTCTCTTTTATCAGTTATATTAATTTCCATAATCTTGCCTAGCGCCTGTCAATCTTCTAAATGTGATATAATTGTTGATACTGAAATTCCAGATAAAAACGAATGCGATCGCAATTACTTTGCTGAGATAAAAATTAACATGAGCATATTTCGTAAAGAGGAATAGAAAAAAAGAATTAAGAACCAAGCCAATAATACTAAACAGCAGAAAATACCCAAATTGAGCACCCGTTTTCCCACCTTTGTCAGCGAATGTCCAAAACTTATTTAAATAGAAGTTATTAACAACTGCAATTGAAAAACCTATGCCATTTGCCACATATTGGTCAGCCCCTATCTTTTCTTTAAAAAGATAAGTAAAGGTAAAATCAAGTATAAAGCCTATTCCACCAGTTATTCCAAATTTTATAAACTTCTGCATCTTTTCGATGATAAAGGAACAAATTATGGATTAAAATACACTAAGAAACAACGGATTAACACAAAGTTTAACTAAATAATAACGTAGTTTTAACATGAGCATTATCTTTTAACAAGTTACTCTCAAAAAAAACGAAATAACATAGTATTTTATCTAATTTTGCGAGAGAAACAATCGTTTATGATAAAAGTCACATCAGCAAACATAGATCAAATCAAAATTATTCAAGAAATAGCTTACCGGACCTGGCCGGCTACCTTTGGCAGCATACTTTCATCGGAGCAAATTGACTACATGTTAGATATGATGTATAGTGATGAAGCGTTGCAAACACAAATAAACAATCTTAACCACTGTTTTTTATTGGCTGCTCAAGGAGATACTTATCTGGGCTTTCTTTCGTATGAAACACCCTATAAAGGCGAAGCTAAAACTAAAATACATAAGATCTACATATTACCACAGGCACAAGGGTTAGGCCTTGGTAAAAAATTGATGGAAGCCGTTGAAAATATCGCGTTAAATAAAGGAGATCAGCAACTACTTCTTAATGTGAACAAGCACAATGAGGCTGAGAAGTTTTATAAGCACTTAGGATTTGAAACAATAGCTACGGAGGATATTGATATTGGGTCTGGTTTTTTAATGGAAGATAAAGTAATGGCTAAGAAAATAAGTGCGTAGGGATTTTAAAATATCCAACATAAATGTCTAGCATTTATGTTGGATGTCGATTTTATCAATTCACTATTTATTATTCCAATGCTGGGTTAAAAGTACCGCCCCAATCATTGTTTTGTTCGATTTTTGGATTCTTATCTATTATGCTTTCCTGAATTGGAAAGAAATAATATTTATCGGGCACTGAATTAATTTTTACTCCCGACAATGGCACTTGAAGTATACTGTATTTAAAATCTTTTTCAATTAATTCAAATTTATCTGCTTTCGTTCTAGCGGCTCCCATCGGCATTTCTGTACCGTCCAAATTGACAGCTATTGCTTCAATACCATGTTTTGTAGCTCCATCTAGTCGACTTAACATGCGCAATCTACGAAGATCCCAGAAACGATGTCCTTCAAAACAAAACTCAATATTTCTTTCGGCCAAAATAGCTTCGCGCATTTCATCTCGTGACGTTGCTTTAATCCCATATTTCCCGTCAACCCCAACTTCGATGCCCGCCCGTAGTCTTATTTTTTTCAGAATATCCATCGCTTCGTCCAAACGCCCTGTTTCATTCGCTGCTTCCGCATAATTCAACATAACTTCCGCAAATCGCATTAATATAAAATCCACATCGTACTGCTGCACCTCCGCTTGACTAAGTTTTAGTAAGCTATTTTTTTCAATAAAAAAACCACTATAGCGATTGAGATTAGTCGAATTCACCCCAGCCTTTGGGTTAACACCAAAATCATCTAACTCATGCGCAATGCCTAAAGAGGTATATTGACGTTTGCCTGTTTTTCCCGATACTGCATAGGATTTGCCATTCCAGACAACAGATTTATCAAAACGGGGGTCTCTGTTTTCCCAATAGCTTTGTAAAAATTGAGCTTCTGTCTTATAATAAATACTTGTTGGGTCGTTATACGATTTTCCGTCTTTCATCGGAAACTCCTTTATATATTCCCAAGTTGGACAGGCATAAGCTGGGCCACGGCTTTCGGATCCTGGGCGAACACCGTAATCCCAAGAAGCAACTTTGTTGGGATAAGCATTAATTACCGCGAAAACCACTTCAGGGCCTTTTTCTACCAAAGCAATATTTGCGTAATCTTCAGTCAGCTTATAACCGCTCTTCTGCAAGTCCTCATAAGCCTTCTTATTTATCAAATAAGCATCTTCCCAATATTGGTTGTTCCATTGATTTAAAGGATTAAACTGAGGCGAGGCTTTATAAAGAAGTACTTTCGCTTTAAACGCTAAAGCAAAACTAGCATCAACCTTTCCATAATCGGCCGATGAAGATGGTATCCTTTCCGGGAGTTTACTCATAGCTTCATCTAAATCCTGTACGATAAAATCGAAACATTCTTTTGTGGTATTACGCGGCACATACAGATCGTCCTCGTAACGATCTTGAGGTGTAGTAATATAAGGTACACCTCCGTGGTGCACAACCATCCAAAAGTAGGCATAAGCTCGCATGAACAGCGCCTGACCCGTGATATTATCTTTCACACTTTGGTCTAATGTACCGCTATTCACATCTTCTATTGCCTGGTTTATTAAACGGATACGACTGTAATCCCATGATTTAAATTCACCATTTGAAATCGTTACGCGATCAGGATAGAAATTAATACCAATCAGCTGTTCGCTTTCCGTATCAGCACTCGGATTCCAATTACCAAACATGGGATATAGATTAGCCATATAAGCATTGGCCAAACTGGCATCATTCCAAACGGCCTCAGGGTCATAGTTATTAATATCTTCAATATCTAATACCTTTTTACAAGAGGTTAGAACACCAATGCTGCACAGAATAATATAAAATATCTTTTTCATCTTTTTGTCGTTAAAATCTAAGATCCAGTCCAAATGTAAATGTCTTCATGATGGGATAAGAGTCGTAATTTTTTTGCTCCGGATCCTGAAACTCCTTCATGTCTGAAAGCACAAATAAGTTTGTTCCGTTAAAATAAAGCTGGGCATTCTCTAATTTTAAAGCAGACACCCACGGTTTCGGAAAATTATAAGCAAAATTCAAAGTCCGCAACCGTAAATAGGCACCATTTCGTATCCAGATCGACGAAGCGCCGGTTCCGGATTCATACCAATTTTGACCGATGGGCCTAGGATATTTACCCTCTACATTATCTGGTGTCCATACATCATCAGAAGCCCAAATCGGGTAATAAGGGCGAACAGTACCTCCATGTTGACGCATTCCAGCACCTTCTTGATTGCTTATAATACGGTCATAATTCATTACACCTTGAAAATGAGCCTGTAGCGAAAAGCTCTTATAAGAAACATTGAAACCGAAACCATAATTAATCCGTGGGGCGGCATTGTTGGAGAGTAATTGATTATCGTTAACGTCAATTTTCCCGTCGGGTCCTGGCGTATAACCATCTCCGCGTATATCTTCAAAATATAAACCCCCAAGATAGGGATCTCTACCAAACTGTTTAAATCCCTGTGCCAGGAGTTCATCCAATTGTTCTTGCGTACGAACAATTCCTAATGCATTTAAACCAATAATTCTTTCAGCTGGCTGGCCAATGCGCGACTCAAAATGGCGATACCCATCCGGTCCGTAGGCCGCACTTTCATCAAAAATGTCCCATTTATCTTTGGCATAGCCCATATTTGCCATAATGGAATAGTTTATTTCATTATTAGCCATATTATCATTCCATTGCAAGGTTATTTCTCCACCTCTCCAAGAGCGAGCAGCATAGTTTTCAGGCGCCAAACTTTGTCCGTAATTATCAGGTAAAGTCACTAACCGAGAACCGAGAATATCTGTCTCTTTTTTTAGAAAAACATCTAGCGTACCACTCAATCTATTATTTAACAATGCTGCATCAAGCCCCAAGTTATAAGTAGTAGATGTGGCCCATGTAAGATTTGGATTAGGCGTGGCTCCTGGTGCAATACTTCCATAGTATCGGTCGCCAAACATATAACCGCCTGAATTCACATATTTTTTCACGTATGAGAAAGGGTTAATTTCATCATCGTTAACGTCCAGATCGTTACCAGTGGTACCGTAAGACGCACGTAGTTTTAACTCATTAAAGGATGTGCTTGCATTCTTAAAGAAAGATTCTTCCGATATACGCCATGCTGCGGATACGGATGGGAAAAAGCCCCAGCGTTTACGCTCCGGAAATAGGGTATTACCGTCGTAACGGAAGGAAGCTTCGGCTATATAACGATTATCAAAATTATAATTCAGACGTCCAATATAGGACTGTCTAGCACCAATTTCTTCCCAGCCATTGGCTTCGCGAAATTCGCGATCTGTTGGATAAGCAAACATTTGATCATGAGATGTCAAAGGGTTCTCGGCTCTAGCATAAGCCGCATATCCACCATTTTCAGCTTGCTCGAATACAAATAAGGCGTCTATACCATGTTTATTAAAAGTACGACTGTAATTTACAAACCAATTAAACTGATAACTCCAATCTGTTGTGATTTCATAACTCAAAAAAGGTTGATTTTGACTGAAGGTAAAAGTATTGGTCTTATTCGGATCTGGAGGAGCTGGCAAGAAGCGGTTTCCGTCTGGATCTGCTTGATTAAAAACATAGTTCTTCTGAAAAGTTAAATACTTTTTACGCATATAATCTTCTCCCAAATAACTTCCCACAATTTTTGTAGAGAGCCCTGGAATAAATTTATCAAGTTTGAAGTTTACGGACAAAATTGGATTAAATTGCCTTTGCCTTGTTTTTATATACCGATCACCCACCACCTGATCTATAACACTCCAAGCCTGCCAGCTTCCCATGGGTGTTTGTACCGGATATTCCGTTACGTGATTTGCGGGTGTACCATCGGCATTAGTATAAAAGGGATAAGTTTTTGGCCAATTAAACGTCACACGATATAAATCGGAAACATCGAAATCGTCGTCGCCGGTAAACGGCCAATAAAAGCGATCAAGGTTTTGTTGATAAGCAGATAAATTTAAATCAACGGAGATACTCTCACTAATCTTGGCGGAAACATTACTTCTCAGGTTGTATTTTCCATGATCTACCGTTTTATACGAGCCATTTTCACCACGATAACTTAGTAAAGAATAGTACGTAATTTTATCTGAACCGCCAGACACAGTCAGTGCTTGCCGGTGGCTGCTCGGATTCCGCCAGATAAAATCATGTACATTATAACTTTTGTCTTTAAAGTAGTTAAATTCCTCTTCTCCATTAGGTAGCGGTGTCCCATTAAATTCTGCTACCCTATTCTGATAAATCAATTCATCAGTAGCGCTTGTCAAGTCGGATAATAAGGGCATTGTGGGCCTTCCCGTTGTATAATTCGACTGAAAATTAAAGGTAGGCTTTTGCTGTGTGCCTTTCCTTGTCGTCACTAAAACAACACCTTTGCCAGCCCTTGAACCATAAACGGAAGCAGTTGCAGCATCTTTCAAAAAGCTCATCTGATCTATTTCAGAAGCTTCCAGGGCGTCAAACGCCTCCTTATCTCGAACAATACCGTCAATAACATAAAGTGGCTCACCAAAGCTTCCTCGAATCCGAATGCTCGAGCTTGCACCTGCTAAACCAGAAGTATTGGTTACATTCACACCGGGAGCCCTTCCCGCCAGTGTATTTGAAAGATTTGCCGGCGCGATATTTGTCAATTCGCGTGCATTGACCGAACTAACGGCGCCAGTGAGGTTAACTTTTTTCTGTGTTCCATAACCCACAATAACCACCTCATCGAGGTCACTTGTCATATCTTTCAACATCACATTCACAACAGATTCAGAAGAGAGCTTAACTTCTTGTGTCTCGTACCCCAAAATGCTAAAAACTAATAAAGCGTCATCCGGTACATTTAACTGATACTTGCCTTCAATATTTGTTTTGCTCGCAATGGTAGTACCTTTTATTGATACGGTAACTCCTTCTAGAGGTTCTTCTCTTTCATTTGTTACACGACCAGTTATGGCCTTTTGCTGCACGCTCTTATTCATAAAGGTTTTTTCATGTGCTTTCGTATTAGAGTGGTTGCAAAGCATCAACATCATCGCAACCAATAAATAGGTCGACCTCTTGAATGGAAATTTATTAAAATTAGGGCATAGGAAAGTCTTATTACTATACATATAGCATAATTTAAAAAATGATTTCTTGAATTTTAATTAGGTACCCCGAGAGTTTTAGGGAAATTGCTGGACTAATGCAGT
>DATMSZ010000526.1:0-11450 GCA_035565175.1 Pseudosphingobacterium sp. | reverse complement strand
ATTAAAAACTTCCAACAGGCTTTCTATATTTGTGGCCCAGATGATTTCACAACGTCTGTTTTAGATGCTTTAAAAGATTTAGGTGCCCATCCAGACACCTTGGTATTCGAGAAATAATTATTATCAGCTCTTCTTGACGCCCACTTTTAATATAACGTATTCAAACGGTAATTTTAACCTCAAAGGACGTACTTCTTCTAAATGGATCGTTTTCAAAATATCTTTAATTCTGCTTGTACAGAATCATACCAGCATGATATAAGACACCATCAATAAATTCACCATCCGCAGTGAAGCCTGTATCATCTTTATAGTCTATATGATTTCCTTTAATGCTATAATTTCCCTGATAAGCACTTTCTCGATCGCCACGTGCTTCATCGTATCGATTATTGGCTAATAATTCATGACGGATATAACCATCTGCCGTTACCCACAATCCAATATAAGCTCTTGTTTCTTCGATTGTCTTTTCCATTTTAATTCATTTTTTCATCAATTCAGTTAGCTCATAAGTATCTAAAAAAGCCGTTGCTTGTACGATTTTTTTTTCTCTTATGGTTACCAGCCAAGCATAGTGATTTTCATACACACTCCCATCGTTAGCCACAGCGCTACCAGTCCATGTTATCCATACTTGATCTTTTATAGCTGTCACACTAATAAGCGATGGCGTGATCTTCGTGCTTAACTTTGCATGGATGGGGGTAACAGCCCGATCCATAAAATCCCGTTTACCAACATAGGTTCCTGAAACGGGAGATCTTCCCGCCACAGTCCAAACAACATCTTCATCCAACAAATCAAAGAAATTGTACGTCCCATTTTCCCATCCATTAAATGCGTGTTGGATAAGCTTTTTGTTTTGCTCGCTTTCATCTGTTACATCAATTTGCCTACCTTCTTCAGACAAGTAGCCACTTAATAAAATCATAGCGGATATAGATAATAAAATCATGTGCTTTTTTTATACAAAAATATCTCAAGAATCCCTTTGCAAATAGATCATATCAAACCAATCATTGCATTTTTCAAACAATTTAGCACCTATGCCTAACACAGGCACCGTAAGAACATTAAGAGCATAGAGCATCATGCCATTTTCTATGGCTGTTATCGAACGGTGATGTTTTTCGTATCTTAGTTTAATAAACCTGCTGTTTCAGAAATCAATGAATTCATGAGATCTTCCGCTCGTCTATGTACAAGGCCCATTGCGTGCTGACCGCACCAAAAATTAACAAGATCGGTTTTACCCTGTGCCAATGCCTCTATCTTTAAGGGGGCCAGTAATTTGGTGTGCAAGGGAAATGGCAATAGGTCATTATCAAATCCAATTTCGTCGGCAATACGATTTTGTATCATTCTTCCCATCCTACCCGTAAGTGATTTTGAAAGAACGGTATATTTTGAGTCTTCCGAGAAAAGTTTAGCCCGATGAGCTGTTGTAGCATTCGATTCTTCACAGGCAAGAAAGGCAGTTCCAAGCTGAACAGCGTCAGCTCCTAAACGGAACGCTGCAGCAATGCCATTACCATCAGATATGCCGCCAGCAGCAATGATAGGCGTGTTAACTTTAGCTTTCAACTGTTGAATTAACACAAACAAACCTACCAATGAATCTTGAGCAGGACGGAGAAAGGAAGGCCGGTGTCCTCCAGCCTCGAAACCAGCTGCGACAATAGCATCAACGCCCGCCTCTTCCAGTGAAAGACCTTCATCAAGCGTAGTGGCAGCACCTATTGTTTTAATATTCAATCTCCGGCATTCATCAAGAACCAGCTTAGGTGGAATACCAAAAACAAAACTAAGCACCGCAGGACGTATCTTAAAAATCGCCTCTATTTGGCTTTCAAACTTAGAAGGAATGTTTGGTGATAAGTCAGGCATAGGTATATTTAGCTCATCAAAGTAGGGCCGAAACAAGCTCTTCACTTTCTCTATATTCTCCGTCGGATAGTTCTTTAACCTGTCATCCACATCAGAAACCCATAAATTGAAATTGTAAGGTTGTTTCGTTAAAGATCTAATAGACTTATCTACATCCAATATCTCTTCAGGAGATAAGGTATAAGCACCGTAACTTCCTAGCCCGCCTGCATTAGAAACGGCAGCAAGTAATTCGGGTGTTGAAAATCCTCCACCCATTGGACCAAGTAAAATTGGATATCTAATTCCAAACAATTCAGTAATTCTTGTTTGATTCCATCTATTAATTCGCATTACTTTCAATCTTAAATCTACCTATAATATTTATTATTTCTGCTGCTGTTTCTTCCGGATTTAATGCGCTATTATCAATATTATAACCGAAGCTTGGATTATTTATATAACATTGCTCATACATGTAATCTATTCGCTCAATTTCCCAGTCGTCCACAGCTCTCATCCCACGATTTCTTTTAACCACTTCTTTATCTGGTGTAAGATTAATCAGAATTGGGTTTAGCCCCAGATCATTTGCGTAAACCTGCATATAACGAAGTTCGTTACCATACACTGGCCAATTTAAGATAGGAATAAATCCTCTTTTAATCCAGTTTTTTGCCAGTAGCAGTGCGTCTTCAATAATAAAATTTAACTTCTGGTCGATCGCCAGATTGTTGTCAAATGACGACAAAACATCTAGCTCGATATTAACCGACTTTTTAACTTTTATCGTTAATATTTTAGCAACCGTTGTTTTACCAGCATTTATAGAACCGCTTATCCAAATAAAATGGTTATTTGTTTTCTTGTCCATTATCAAACTTAGATAAATTTCCTTTTATAGGCAATATAATAGCATTGCATATAAAGGAATTGTTCGTGTATGTCAGTTCATAAGACCCTTATGAGCGCTAACGCGGTTTGTCGGTCTCCCCACTGCCATTTGGAGCTTATTTTATAGAGGAAGTAGACAATTATCAACAGATAGGTTCTAAGTTTTGATTACTGCCGCAATAACCGCTTAGATATAGAAATCGCATTCTCCCTACTTGTTCTAAAACATAAACGGTTATTTTTTGTTTATATAATTGATATCGTGCCATTTAACATAAATTCTGCAGCTTATGTTCAATCTAAAAATTATTTCACCGTTAGCAATCGTATTTTTGCTTTGCGTGTCATTTACCATCTTTCACCACGGATGGGCTAATTACGATCAAACAAAAGTATTGGATTATCAAACAATCATTGAGCAATCCGTTTATGAAAACCCGCATGCATTAGCGAAGGTAAAACACAAAGGGGTACTGTGGACCGTTTACCTGGCGCCGGCAAGTCGTATGACAGCTCGGGGAGTTTCTGCTGATATGATCAAAAAAGGGACCCCTATAAGAATAATTGGTTACCCGCATAAAACAATAGAAACTGAGATGCGCGCCGAGAGAATATTTATAGATGGCAAGAAATATGAATTGCGCTAGTCATGCCATCTCAGGTAGCGCACTTTCTTAGCTGGTTAGAAAACTCATCTTGGGCGGCTGGTATCCGTCAGTCTATGTGGCTCTATCCAACCTTAGAGATTATCCATTTGATAGGTATTGTTGTGCTTGTTGGCGCAGCATTTATGTTTGATCTACGCTTATTAGGCTTTTCAAAAAGCCTGCCTTTAGTTGCTTTATCCCGTCATTTATTGCCTTGGTCACGCAAAGGTTTATTGCTTATTATCCCTTCGGGAATATTGTTATTTATCACCCAAGCAAGAACTCTGGGCGTAGATCCAATTTTCTGGCTTAAAATGACCCTATTAGTCATTGCTGCCCTCAATGTGCTCTTATTTCATAGGTTTATTTTCAACGTACCTTCTGACAAAGACATGCAGTACAAACTATCATATTCTTCCAAGATATCTGCAGTTATTTCGATCATTGTGTGGATTGCTATAATTACCTGTGGTCGCTTATTAGCTTATGTTTAAATTTCGGCCAGTTAAAGCAATACATTTCACCGTTTTATCGATTCAAACACTTTTCATAAAATTACTTTAGGACTATTGTTATTGTTGTAATTGAATCGGTGTGGACGATCTTGCAAACACCTCTATTCACTTGTATTTATTTCAAGCCCTTTTTAAGGACAGACTTTCTTTCCAACATCCGAGAGGGTTTTCGTCTTAGCTGTCTTTTAATCCAGTGTCCTTTCCAAAGCCAGAAACCTGATAGCACTATTATTGGCAAAAAAACAAATTTCGTAGCCAAGGCAGGATAAGTTAAAGTAGCTACCGGCCCGTATATATAACCCAGTACCGGTATGCTTAATAGAATATGCACCCATCGAATGATTTTTCTTTCCGTAGTTGCTTTCATACGTTCTATCATTTATTCATTCTTATTTATTTCTCATAGTTGAATCTGGGTGCTGAAAATGGCATGTATCCTTAACATGATGGTCTCCTCTATGAAATCTTCCTCCCGAACTGACAAAGAATACTCCCGTAAGAATAGGGATTACGATGATCAAGACCGTCGCCACCTTAGTAATAATGGTAAGTGATTTATTCTTGGCAAATGAACCAAAAACATAGCCTACAATAAATACCATACTGGCAACCAATAGTAGGCGTGTGAAAATGAAAATTCCGAAAAACATAATCGTTATATTTTAGTGTAATCGTCACTGTCTGTCAAAAAAGATGTCCTTTCTTTCTTTTACTGAACAGCAACAGTACAAAGCTATACTTGAAAATTATTCAAAATTGCGAGAATAGACTAGCAGGTTAAATGTCGCGACAAGACGGAGAATTTTGGCTACTTTTTGTTTTGGGTTATTACAAAGCCATTAAAATTATATAAGCTTTTCGCAGAATCATGTAAATATAGCCCTTAGCACCCTGCTTATCTTTGTAATATAAATTCCAAGAAAATGTTAGGAAAAGAAAACATAGAAACCATCTCACTACCGGTGCTAGGTATGACCTGCGCCGCCTGTGCCGTGAGTGTAGAATCGATGGTAAAATCTTTGTCCGGGGTTCAAAAAGCCGAAGTGAATTATGCCACCCAGACGGTTAAAGTCGATTTTGATCCTTCTTCCGTGCAACCACCAAAATTCAGGGAAGCTGTTCAATCCATTGGCTATGATTTGATTCTCGACACCGAAAAAGGAAAAGAAGCACAGGAAGAGGTGCAGAAAAACAACTATAAAGCGCTAAAAAGACGGATGATCGCGACATCCATCCTTACTATTCCCATTGTAATTTTAGGCATGTTCCTGATGGATATACCCTATGCGAACTATATGATGCTCGCGTTATCCACACCTATATTATTTATTTTTGGGAAAAACTTTTTTATAAATGCCTATAAACAAGCCAAGCACGGTAGGGCAAATATGGACACACTAGTAGCGCTAAGTACCGGTATAGCCTATCTGTTCAGCGTATTCAACACCTTTTACCCTGAATTTTGGTATCAGTGGGGTCTACATCCCCATGTCTATTATGAGGCTGCAGCTGTTGTAATTTTGTTTATCATGCTTGGAAAATTACTGGAAGAGCGGGCTAAATCAAATACTTCCTCGGCTATCAAAAAGCTGATCGGTTTGCAACCAAAGAGTGTGTTAATCGTCACAGAAAGTGGTGAGAAGGAAATACCGGTATCGGAAGTTCAGGTGGGCAACCAATTACTGGTGAGATCAGGAGAAAAGATACCTGTGGATGGAGAAGTATATGACGGCACCTCCTACGTGGAGGAAAGCATGATAACAGGTGAGCCCGTAGCAGTGCAAAAAATTTCGGGAGATAAGGTGTTTGCTGGAACAATCAACCAGAAGGGAAGTTTCCGATTTAAGGCAGAAAAAGTAGGTGCTGATACCATGTTATCACAAATCATCCAACTGGTTCAAGATGCCCAGGGATCGAAGGCGCCCGTACAAAAACTGGTGGATAAAATTGCGGGAATCTTTGTTCCGATCGTCATATTGATCTCCCTGTTAAGTTTAGGCCTCTGGGTTTTGTTAGGAGGAGAACATGCCTTTACACAGGGATTATTGGCAATGGTAACGGTGCTGGTTATAGCTTGTCCATGTGCACTCGGACTAGCAACACCAACAGCTATCATGGTAGGTATTGGAAAAGGGGCCGAAAGCGGTATTCTAATTAAAGATGCGGAAGCCTTAGAAGTAGGATATAAAGTGAACGCCATTGTTCTCGACAAAACGGGAACCATTACCGAAGGTAAACCTACTGTTACGGATGTTCATTGGAACCATACACTGCCAAAAGAAAAAAGTGTATTAGAAGGGGTTTTCCTTTCGCTTGAGCAACAGTCAGAACACCCCTTGGCAGAAGCCATCGTTAAACACCTTAAGGAAATAGAAGTCGTCTCCACTAAAGTGGAATATTTTGAAAGTCTTACCGGTAAAGGGGTTGAAGCCATTTTTGAAGATAAAAAGTATCTAGCCGGAAGCAGAAAGTTGCTAGCCGACCTAAAAATCGAAATCCCTTTAGATTTAAAAAACAAGGTAAACGAATTGCAAACACAGGCAAAGACCGTTATTTACTTTCTAGATGAACGTCAGCTACTGGCCATAGTTGCCATTACCGATAAAATCAAGGAAGGATCGAAAAAAGCCATCGAACACCTCAAACACAAAGGGATTGAAGTTTACATGCTTACTGGCGACAATGAACAAACAGCGGCAGCTGTTGCCGCGCAAGTTGGCATTACACAGTATAAGGCAGAAGTGTTTCCAACAGATAAAGCGGCATTCGTAAAAAAATTGCAGACAGAAAAAAAGGTGGTAGGTATGATCGGTGATGGCATTAATGATAGTCAAGCTTTAGCACAGGCCGATCTTTCGATCGCCATGGGTAAAGGATCTGATATTGCCATCGATGTCGCAAAAATGACTTTGATCTCATCCGATCTGCGACAGGTACCTAAAGCCCTTCGCTTATCTCGCTTAACCGTAAAGACAATTAGGCAGAATCTCTTTTGGGCTTTTATATATAACCTGATAGGTATTCCTATTGCGGCAGGTCTTTTATATCCCTTTAATGGTTTTTTATTAAACCCAATGATTGCAGGAGCCGCGATGGCGTTAAGCTCGGTATCTGTTGTAAGCAACAGCCTCCGTTTGAAATGGAGAAAGTAGAAAGATTTACAGAACACTTATACAAAAAAACACTCATTAATTTATCAATAAAATCATGGAAACACTAAAATTCAAAACTAATATCAAGTGCAGCGGCTGCATTGAAACGGTTACTCCTTTCCTTAACAAGGTATCCAACATTGATCACTGGGAAGTAGATACCACTAGTGCAGATAAAATTCTTACCGTACAGGGCGCACCGTCTCTCAGTAATGAGCAGGTGGTATCCGCTATTGAGAAAGCAGGATACAAAGCAGAGAGGGCTTAAGGGCTAACCGCAGTGGAGTGGAGAGATATGTTCGTCTAGCTTGGCATATCTCTCCCCATTAGGTTATGCAGAGGCTTGATCTACGGCAAAGGATCTGGACAATCATTAGCTTAACACTTCTATGGAGAATAAGGGGGCATGCTGTTCCACCAGGCTAATACTTTTTCAGTATAACGTTTGACCAGGGATGGATTTTTCTCAGCTACATTATTTGATTCTGTCTTATCTTTTCCCAAATCGTACAATTCAATATTACTCTTATCGACATTCATTAAGAATTTCCATTTATCCTCTCGCATTGCTAAACTAGGGCTCTTATCGTGTCCCTTCGGATAATTAAATCCAGCTGCGTTTCTACCATATTCCCAAAAAAGTGTTTTCCTTTTTCCGCTTATCTTTCCCAGCAATGTTGCACTTTTATCCTCGCCATCGAGCTTATATTTACTAAGCGATTTCACTCCTGCAAGTTTGCAGAACGAAGGCAATAGATCATTCGCAGATAATACAGAAACCGTGTCCAACGCCGCCGTTTTGATCTTATCTGGCCATCGTATAATAAAAGGTAAACGGATCCCTCCTTCATATAAAGATAACTTGCTGCCGCGCAATGAAGCTGACCGATCATGTCTAAAATTAGGTAACGGCCCATTATCGCTGGTGAAGATCACCAGGGTATTATGGTCAATGCCTAAATCTTTCAACCCCTGCATTAAACGACCTATCTGCTTATCAAACTCCTTTAAAACGGCGGTAAAACTTTTCTCTTCATTAGGACCTCCTGGATACCTCCCCATCTTATCATCGCCGGCCACCCAAGGCGTATGAACATCATCTGGCCATAGATTTATATAACAAGGTTTGCCTTTATTTTTTTGAAGAAAGTGCAATGTTTTATCAACAAAATAAGCAGTACGGTTCCATCGCTTGATGCTATCCACATCACTCCAGATCCAGTTGGTAGCGGTGAGTAAAGGATCAGGATCAGGGCTCTCGTACGTGCTACTCCATTCATCAAATCCATATTTGTCAAAATTTGGGGCATTGATTACGTCTCTACCACCACCCATATGCCATTTACCAAAGTGTCCTGTTGCATATCCTTGCTCCTTTAATAATTTGGGAATAGTGGGCGCATCTGTATTAAGGTAATCTACTTGCTCTGCTATCCTGTTTGCCTTTTTATTGTTCAAAAAGGTCGTAAAATTCCATCTCGCTGGAGCCATGCCCGTTAAGATACCAACCCTGGATGGAGAACAAATAGGTGATGCGCTGTAATAATTAGTAAAGCGTATACCCTCTTCCGCCATTTTATCAATATTGGGTGTAGAATAAGTACCGTTATAACAGCTGATATCTCCGTAACCCAAATCGTCTGTCAAAATGACGATAATATTGGGTTTGCTGTCGCTTTGCGCTTGCACCGCATTAAATGTAAACAGACACGCAAATAGAATGCTGAAATTTAATATCCTTAACTTAGGCCAAAACTTCATGATAATGACAATTGATTGGCTAAATATATTTATTATCTTTTAAATAGTTGCTCTATTATTGTGGTATATCATTTTCAAACACCATCTTATCCCTCATTAGCTTCAAACCTTGCTTATTTCAACTTGCGCGTAAGCATAATTTATTGGCAGCGTATCGCAAACGAATTAAAAAATTAATTAGAGAGATTACCAAAAGAAATTTGAATATTGCTTACACAAATAAGCATTTTAATGGTTATTTACATCATCCTAAAATATTTGAAGCATGAATGAACAAGAAATTGATAAACTGCTGAAGCATGAGAATGATCAGCTAGATAAGCTCCATCAGATTGTGAAAGAAGCGATATTAGATGAAGAGCTCATCGTACAAAATTTGCTTAACCCTCCATTGGAAACAATTAGTAGAGGTCAAAAGCTGTCTGACAAAGTCGCCCGATTTGGAGGAAGTTGGTGGTTCATCATCTTCTTTATCTTATTATTGATAGCTTGGATTAGCTTCAATACCTTAGCTGTTAAGCGCTATGAATTTGATCCGTACCCATTCATCCTAATGAACTTAATTCTTTCTTGCGTAGCAGCATTACAAGCTCCCATTATTATGATGAGCCAGAATCGTCAGGAAGAGAAAGATCGAAAAAGAAGTGAAAATGACTATCTAATTAATTTAAAAGCTGAGATGCAGATTCGGAGTTTACACAAAAAAATGGACCTTTTGCTGGGCGAACAAATCAAAACCTTATTTGAAACGCAGCAGCAACAGTTTGAAATATTAAAAGAAATTCAGACAAAATTAAATGAAAAATAACTGATCTTGCTTATGCGGGCAATGAGATGATGACTAACAATGTAGTATAAATTTCTAAATAGCCAATAAGATATCCCTATTGACTATTTAGTCTTTTATATAACATTTGGTCTACTTTCCCCAAGGAAAAACTAAACTTTCGGTATGTGATTGCAACATAAATTGCTGTATTTGTTTTACAATATCTGGATGTTCGCTCGCAACATTTTGCTTTTCTTGCACATCATTTGTTAAATCATAAAGTTCAAGAGCCGCATTTCTGTCTTTTAGCACACCTAGTGTAACGCCCTTCCATTTACCATATCTAATGGCTTGCTTGCCTCCCTGCTCATGGAATTCCCAATAAAGGTAATCATGCTCTTGTTGGGCACCAGCACCTGTAAGCGCATTAACAAACGAAATACCGTCTGTACCTTGTGGTTGCTGCGCTCCGGCTAATGTTGCAAAAGTTGGAAGTAGGTCCCAGAAAGCACCAACAAATTCACTTTGCTGATTGGCGTGAATTACACCGGGCCATCTCGCCGCAAAAGGCACCCGAATACCTCCTTCATACAAATCGCGTTTAACACCACGAAGGCCACCTCCGCTATTAAAAAACACAGGATCT
Source organism: Pseudosphingobacterium sp. (assembly GCA_035565175.1). GTDB lineage: Bacteria > Bacteroidota > Bacteroidia > Sphingobacteriales > Sphingobacteriaceae > Olivibacter. Next base: position 1,197 of record DATMSZ010000526.1, on the reverse strand, counting down.
GCGCCTCCTTCTAAATGGGGTCCATTATCACTCGTAAATATCACCAAGGTATTCTCGTCGAGACCCAGTTTCTTTAGGCGCTCGAGCACTTGCCCAACATAAAGATCTAATCGGGCAACCATTGCCGCAAAAGTTGCGTGGGGATATTGCTGAGACGCGTAGCCTCCGGGGCGCGCACCTTTTTCGTAATCTTGACCCTGATAGGGCTTTTCAGGGAATTTGCCTTTGTAATATTGAAATATACTATCGTCGGGCACTAACAATTCGGCATGCGGAAGGGTATAAGGAAGGAAAAGAAAGAATGGACTTTCCTTATTTTCATCAATAAAAGCCAAGGCCTCTTTTTGAATCAGATCAGGTGCATATTGTTTGTGGTATTGCAGATCGCCATTTTCTTTGAGTATGACTTTTTTGTCATTATCCCATAAATGCGTAGGATAATAGCGGTGCGCTAATGATTGGCAGTTATATCCATAAAAGCGATCGAAACCCTGTTTGTTAGGATCTCCCTCCGAATTTACCGGTCCTAGCCCCCACTTTCCAAAAGCGCCCGTTTTGTAACCCGCTTTTTTCAATACCTCAGCCATTGTTTTTAACGAATCAGGAATAGGATATTGTCCTTCAGGTTCTACGCCTAAATTCCCACGAATAAAAGTATGACCCGTATGCTGCCCGCTCATCAGAGAAGATCGGGAAGGTGCACAGACAGCCGTACCCGAATAAAATTGATTAAAACGGATTCCCTCCGCTGCCAATCTGTCTAAGTTCGGTGTATTAATCAGCTTTTGGCCATTAAATCCGACGTCGCCATAACCAAGATCGTCCGCTAGAATAAAAATAATATTCGGTCTTTTATGCTGTGCGTATAAGTCACAATGAAATACAAATAACGCTGTCGCAAATAGTAAAAAGGTTTTCTTCATCATAATTCTAATTAGTTATTAGTACCGTAGCCAGGATTTTAGTGCATTATTCTCTTGAATAGCTATTGCCGAGATAGGCCATAATCCCTTTGACCATTAAAATGGCGCATATCAATTCGCTCACCTTTATCATTGTAAATATCGGTATTCAATACTTGTTGCGCAATGCCCCCTCAGCGTACATCAAAATGATTAATCTGTAATAGTAATTTACCCTGATTGTAAATTTAGCATAAAGGCAAATATAGAGAAATCACAAATTACCCTACTATTA
>DATMSZ010000525.1:0-11145 GCA_035565175.1 Pseudosphingobacterium sp. | reverse complement strand
CTGTACATGATCCCGACGAGTTTCTAAAGGCGGCTGCAAGCATTAAAGAAGAAGAGCAACGTTTCAAGAAAATTTTACAAGCTTATCAGGCGCTAGCTGAATTAAAAGAGAAAGGAGAAGTAAAATATATTGGTGTAGGAGCTAAAAATTGGCGCATTATAGAAAAAATCAGTCAATTTATTAAATTAGACTGGGTGATGATCGCCAATAGTTTGACACTCCACAGCCATCCAAAACAGCTCATTGATTTCATTAATGTACTGACAAAAAAAGATATCACTGTTATTAATTCGGCCGTTTTTAATGGCGGATTTTTAATTGGAAGCGATTACTATAACTATACCCATGTTGATAAAGAGAGTGTAGGTGGTAAAGAACTACATGTTTGGCGAGAAGAATTTTTCAAGCAATGTCGAGAACAAGGTATCAGTCCAGCGGCAGCATGCGTACACTTCGGTTTGCAATTCAAAGGGGTGAAAAGCATTGCGCTCAACACATCAAAACCTGAACATGTGGAGCGCAATCTATCCTTAACGAAGGAAAAAATAAATACTGAATTTTGGAAGAGATTAAGAGAGAAGGGTCTAATAAAGATAGACGTTTCTGCTCTTTTTAACTCTTAACCTACTATTTTACCTCAAAGGAAAACGTCGATCCAATCCAGGCGGCATCAAAGGTTTTCCCATTATGTGTGCCCGCAGCTTTTTCATAATTCTCCGCTTCGGCCACATAACGTCCTGACCATAAAGGAACAAACTCGAAAGCACCTTCCGCATCAGTGGTAAATCCTTTTGACCAACCTTCTGGAGAAGCTACATTAACCACCTTGTTAGCAAGAGGTTGCCCATTTAATTGGGCATATAATTTAATCGATTTACTTTTGCCAAAAACTTCAGGATTGGCGGTATATACTTTAAGGCTATTTGTGTTCAAGGTAGCATCTACCTTTACTGGCTTACCAACAGATACCTGCGCTGAAGAGATAAAGTGATATTTAGTTGTTCCACCAAGCTCCGCAGCCTCATGACTCACCATTAAGGTATAAATCCCATCATTTTCTGGTGTAAAGCTACTCGTATAATAGGTGTCCCCTGCTTTTGTCTCCAGCTTAGTCTTCGTTCCGTCGGGTGCTACCAGCCATAAAGTAAATGCTTTTACATCCGAATACCATTTTTCTGGAGCATCTCGCTCGTTGAGTGCGAATTCTCCATAGTAGACTTTCACATCGTGCGATGTACCCTTTTTTCCAAGAGTCGCCGTTTCAATCCATAACGCGTGCGCATTTACTTGTGTGTATACAAGCAAGCATAAGAATGCCACTAGGGTAGTTTTTAAAACTTTCATTTTTTATTTAATGTTAATTCCGAAATGATTTAAAATTTACAATAAGAGTTTGTCGAGCAAATATACATTTATTTAGATTTATTACAAATAAAACATTGCTTTCACACAAATACACGAAGTGTTGTTACATCCGGATATTGTGTTCAATCCTGCTTTGGCAAAAATATCATTGGGCAACTTACCGGGAGTAGAAAACGCGCAGATGACAAAGACGGAAGATGGGCTTTTATTCAACTGGGAAGATAACCAGCATACCAAAGGAGCGAATAAGAACGACCGTATTCTTATAATGGCTTATGATCCTGCTCCGCCACATTTTCATTATATTATAGGTGGTGCCTATAGAAAGCAAAAAGAAGAATTCTTATCGATGAACGACATGCCTACGGGAGACTATGAAATTTATGTGGCATTTATAACCCTGGAAGGAGATAAAACATCAGACAGCATTCACTTGGGAGGAAGAAAATTAATTAGCAATTTATACAACTCCTCACGCTTAAGAAAACCATTATAGCGAAAGACTATCTCATTCTTGCCATTAAGAATACAAACTGTTGGAAAAGACAAGCTACCTTTTTCATCCGTAGCAAAATACGCTGCCAGGTCATGGACACCAGTCGATACCCCAGTTGGCCTATAATAGAAAGTGCGATCATTAAATTTTAATGCTTTCCGTTCTTCACCGTCTATTTTTACGAAGTAATATTGATCATGAAGTATTTCGACAAATTCCTTCTTTTTTAATGAAGCCTCCATTGCATTGCAATACTTACACCATTCTGTACCTATTATAACAAATACCGGACGTTTTTCTTTTTGTTGCAACTTAGCAAGTTGCTCAATATCCACCGTATCCAAGGGCGCTGCAAAAGCAGTCACCCTTAGAACAATGGCACAAACCAAACAAAAAACACCTTTTTTACTCATCGTTGATATTTAAGTAAGAAGTGATGAACCATGAGTAATGAATAATAAACATTTCCATTTATACGAATCATAACCAATAACTAACTATAAATTAATTCTTACTCCCAAAAAACCTCTTATGCCCTGATTTGGTCCGTACGAATAACCGTCCGGATCAAATTGCAATGCATAAGGATTATCGTCTGTCCGTTCTATCTGACCGTTAACCTTATACTTAACCTTATCATTAAAAGGATCAAAAGCTCGAGCAATAGGTGATTTGATTCCAACCCCTTCCCCCTCTTCAAAAGCAGGTATGCTTTTAGAGATTGTCCAATTCAATAAATTCTTTACACCACCATAAATTTCTATCTTGGTACCACTATGCCAAGTAAATTGAATGTTCTGTATGCTCCATACGGGAGAGTGATCAGGCCGTGGGTCAAAATCACTTAGCAAAGCCAAACGCATCGGCCCATAAATATTACCGGTATAGTCGACACTCAGATTCAATGGTTTAATGAGATAAGATATCGCCCAAGTGCCCATCCAGTTCTCCGTTAAAATAGGCCTAAATTTTTCCATTTCTCCCGCATCATTCCTTTCCTTGTTAAATACATTCATTAAGGTACCGCCTGCAGTAATCTTTAGGCCATTATACATAGCTAGATCAGCGTTCAAACTGACCCCACGTGTGACACCATGCCCATCTAAGTTTCTATAGATGATCTCCCGAGGGTTTTCGTCGTAATTCGGCAAAATGCGATTACTGAAGTACGTATACCATGCCGAAGATTCAAAGCTCAATAAGTTTCCGTCTCCTACCTGCAATTTCTTAATGTAGTTTAAATTCACATTTACACTGCGCTCAGGCTTCAGATCTTCTTCTATCACCACATCGCGTGCACCCGTAATGGCAGCATGATCTTCCGTAAAGAGATTGACTACCCGAAAACCAGTCCCCGCATTTAGACGTAGTATATCGTTTTCTGTAATACGCCATTTGTAAGCCATTCGAGGAGTAAAGATATTGCCATGCTCTGAATTATAATCATAGCGCATTCCCAATAACAAGCTGTGCTTCGCTGCTAATTTAATTTCATCCTGAATAAAAACACCCGGCATGGTTATTTTATTAGCATCATTTATTATTTCTCCATTCGCTCCCATCTTAGCCGTTGCCGGGGTGTTATCATTATAATAGGTATAACGTACCGCCATTCCCGCCAGCAGATCATGTGATCCTAATTGTTTGTCCCAGGTTAGTTGACCAAAAGCAATCCGTTGTTTAGCCATGTACCAATCTTCTCCATAAACCGAATTTTGATCATGATCATTATAGGAAAACATAAAGAACATTTTTTCTTTTATAGGCAGCTGATAATTACCTAAAATCTCCCATCGTTTCGTATAAATACTTTCGCCATAAATTTGATTGCTTCCCCGGAAGGATTTGTTCCAATTCGTTTGCCCTCCCCACCTATCTTCATATAGGTATCTTCCGGCTAAAGAAAACAACCTATTCTCTTTTCTATTAAAATTCCATTTTTGAAATACGGATATTCTGTCTTGTAAAGTCATATCAGTAAAGCCGTCATGATTACGATCTATCCTATTGGTGAAATTAAAATAATTTATCCCTGTCAATACATTTGCACTTTTCCCTACTTGCTGATTAAAGCCGATATCAGCATTATATTCGCCCCAAGTGGTTGCGAAAAGATCCGTACTCAACTTAGACGCATTTTGAGGTTTCTTTGTAATGATATTTATCAGACCACCTACTGCTTCTGATCCATATAAAGAAGATGCAGGTCCCTTTACCACCTCAACCCGTTCAATCAATGAGGAAGGAATTCCAGATAATCCGTAAACTGTAGACAAGCCACTTACTATCGGCATACCATCGATAAGCACCATGGTATAAGGCCCTTCTAAGCCGTTAATATGAATATCACCCGTATTACATACATTACAATTAATTTGGGGTCTTACCCCATTCACCATTTGTAATGCATCGAAAATAGTAGCAGTTGGATTCTTTTTAAAAAAATGTTGATTGTAAACTTCCACTGGTACGGGTGTTTCCAATCTATTCACTTCCTTCATAGTTCCTGTTACCACTACTTCATCTAAGTCGCCCTCTTTCGCCTCCATATCAAAATTTAAGGTTACTCCCTCGCCCTCTTTTACGAGAATTGTCTTGGTTAGGCTATTAAAGCCAACCCTGCTGGCAGTTAATTGATAAGATTTTAACGCCAGCTGCCCGAAATAATACTTCCCAGCGCTATCGGTAACGGCTCCTATTTGCTCCCCTTCTATTTTTATCGTCACGCCTTCCAAGGGTGTTCCGTTATTTACAACCTTCCCCTCAATAGCCGATTTGTTTTGTGCCATTGTGAGAAAGGACATTGAGAAAAAAAATAAGAAAGTATTTAACTGCTTCATTCGTCTGTTTTTAAATCGATACATGATCTTGTATTCGAAACACAAAACTATAAAAGTTAGACATATCTAACAAATAAAAATTAAAAATCCTAACATTTTATTGCTCATCTAAAAAAGCAACATTATTGCATTTAAGCAAATGTAGTGTTTTTATGCTATTTCCATGGCATTTTCTACTAAAAGAGGTTACTGATTAATTTATGTTAACAAGTCGCCATTTTTGGTAAAAAAATGCAAACACCTATTGGCTAATTTCGACATGTATTCACCCTTTTCCTGAACATTTATAAACAAACGTCGGTATGAAGCGAATTATCCATTTAACATTTTTCTTTTTTTTAACAGCTATAGCCATTGCCCAAGAAAGAAATATTGGAGGTATCATAACCTCCAAAGACGATGGGGAGCCGTTACCTGGAATTTCAATTAGGATAGCGGGAACAACACAGGGTACAACAACAAATGTGGATGGTAAATTTTCGTTAAGAGTAGCTACTACATCCACTTTAATTATAAGTGGGATAGGGTATATAGAACAAAAGATAGCTATTGGCAATCGCAGTATCATTAACATCGCGTTAGAAACGAATGCGCAAAACTTAGACGAAGTTGTAGTGACTTCCTTCGGCATTCAGCGCGATCGAAAAACATTGGGTTATGGTGTCAGCGAGATAAAGGCCGACCAATTAGCAAAGGCCCCTACCACTGATGTAACCAATGCGCTTGCAGGTAAAGTAGCGGGCGTGCAAGTAACTGGCGCTGGTGGTGGATTTGCAGGTTCAAATGTTACCATTCGCGGGTTTACGACCTTTACAGGCAGTAACCAACCATTGTATGTTGTAGACGGTATTCCGCTAGATAATAGCGGGGGAAATAATTCCGTGAACACCGGCGTTGTTAATTCAAGTAGAATCTCAGATATCAATCCGCAGGATATAGCAAATGTAAGCATTCTGAAAGGGGCGGCGGCTACTGTTCTTTACGGTTCGAGAGCCGCTTCAGGAGCTATTTTAATTACTACTAAGAGAGGCCAAAAGGGAACACGTAATCAGCTAAGCTTTTCCAGCAATACTGCAGTCGGAACCGTAAGTCGTTTTCCTGATTTCCAGAACGAATATGCTCAAGGAAGTAATGGCAACTACATTAACAATGTGTCTGGATCATGGGGCCCTCGAATAATAGGACAAACGGTTACGAATTGGTTCGGAGAAGAAGAAACGCTTCAAGCATATCCTAATAATATCCGCGATATTTTACAAAATTCCATTTCATCCCAAAATGACCTGAGTTTTTCAGGTGCAAACGATAAGTTTGATTATCGCGTAGCCTATGGTTTCACAACAGAAACAAGCCTTATACCGAATAATAAACTCTATAGAAACAACCTGTCCGTAAATGCCGGAATGCAAATGACTGAAAAGTTTAAAATCTCGACCTCTTTTTCTATTTCAAATAATACATCAGATCGCACACAGTCGGGAAACCAAGGTGCAAATCCATTATGGAGAGGTATTTATGCCCCGCGGTCATACGATTTAACGAATCTTCCTTTTGAAGATGCGGCGGGAAATCAGCTTTGGTATGCCGCTGAGGATCATCCTTACTGGTCTATCGAGCATGTAAAAAATCATCGGGAAGTAAATCGGTTCTATGGAAATCTCAACCTGAAATATGACATCCTCACTTGGCTCCAAGCCGACCTGAAAGTTGGAGCGGATATCTTTACATCACGCCTTAAGGGCTTTGACGATAAAGGAATTAGAAGTAATGGAAATACCAGTTCAGCTGGCGCAGGTGGACTACGCGAACAGTCTAATGCTGTCCGAAACATTAATTCCTATTTCACGCTTACTGGAAATAAGCGATTAAATGATCATTTCAATCTAATGGCTACTGTGGGTAATGAAATCATTGTAAATTACAGTAACGATCTAGAAGCCATCGGCTTAGGAATTGTTGTTCCGGGATTTGACAACTTGAAAAACTTTATCACTTACAACCCGTCAAGCTCCATTACAAAACAAAGAGGTATTGGCGTATTTGCCGATGTGGTGCTCGACTACAAAAACTTCCTTTCTATCAATGCAAAAGCAAGAAATGATTTTCCTTCCACCTTATTAGCAGGCAATCGATCTATTTTTTATCCCGCTCTAGCTATTAGCTTTGTTCCAACAGAAGCATTTCCTTCGTTAAAATCAGATATTCTTAATACTGTAAAAATTCGCGCAAATGTCGGAGAAGTTGGAAAAGGTGCAGATCCTTATGCGATTGGCAGCTATTATGGAAGAGCGGCCGCTTCCGACGGCTTAGGGTCTACCGCCGTAAATTTTCCGTTTAACGGTTTAGCAGGTTATACGTTTAATAATAGTACCGGCAATCCAAACCTCACGCCCGAATTTACGAGAGAATATGAGTTAGGGACGGAATTGAACTTGTTTAACAATCGTTTAGCGGTAGATGCCTCCTTCTATCGACGAGACACACGAAACCTGATTTTCTCCGTACCGGTACCCGCGTCATCTGGTTTTACCAGTTTAGTAACGAATGCGGGGAAGCTTTCAACCAAAGGAATAGAATTACTGATCACAGGCATTCCCATACAGCATGAACATTTCAGCTGGGAAACTTCTTTAAACTTCACGAAGTTCAAGTCCATTGTTAAAGAACTCGCTCCAGGGGTTAATAACATTTCCATCGGTGGCTTTACTTCACCCAATATCCGTTTAGTTGCGGGAGAAGAATACGGACAAATTTGGTCGAACGCCTACGTCCGGGATGATCAGGGACGAATGATTATCGGGTCTAACGGTTTGCCTCAGGTAACTAGTGCTGTGCAAAAGGTAGGTAATCCGAATCCCAAATTTACTATGGGTTTAACGAATACGTTCCGATACAAAGATTTTAGCCTTTCTTTTTTAATTGATTTCAAATATAAAGGCGACCAATTATCCCGTACAATTGGTGATCTACGCATTAATGGCGTTGCAGCTGAAACTGCCGAATATCCACGTTTCAACCCTGATGGCACTCCTAATACTCCCTATCTGTTTGAAGGTGTTTTGGCAGATGGAACACCTAATACAATTGGTGTCACAGCCCAACAGTATTATGGCTTGCAAGGAAAATATGTGGCATGGGAGGGATACGTCTTAGATGCCACTTATCTGAAACTAAGAGAAGCAAATCTCACTTATGTTCTTCCTGCGTCTTTATTTAACAATATAAAATTCATCAAAGGATTACAGCTATCCGTGTATGGGCGCAATTTATTCATTTATGCACCAAACTATCCGCACCTCGACCCAGAACAAAATTTACTAGGTGTTAGCAATGCCCGCGGTTTGGAATTTGGCATACAGCCAACCTCGAGGATTATTGGGGGAAGTTTAAGAGTTCAGTTTTAGTAAAATCCTACTCAGAAAATAAAGAAAATATGATGAAGAAATTAACACAACACTTTTTATTGACCGTTGGATTACTGTTTTGCTTTTCATGCAATCAATTCCTAGATGTGAATGATGACCCTAACAATATTAAACAGGCCCAGGTTAGTCAAATGCTTCCTTCTATTACCGTTAATATTGGTTATATGGGAGCAAGTGATCTTTTTCGAATAAGCAGCCTTTTTATGCAGCAATTTAGTGGACATGGACCGGTAGCTGGCTTTAGTGCTAATAAGGAATATGAACGGTACAATATAAATGATTCAGACATTAACAACCAATGGGTCTCTATATTTGCAACTATTTTAAGTGATCTTGAGCTATTAATAAAGCAAGCGACTGACGAGGGAAGCCCGCATTATTCGGGTGTTGCTAAAATATTAAAGGCCTATGTTTATCAAGTGGTTGTAGATACTTGGGGAGATGTTCCATTTTATCAAGCGGTGAAGCACACTGACAACTTTTACCCGCCATTTGATGACGATGAAGAAATTTACGCACAGCTTATTATACTTTTGGATGAAGGTTTAGCTGAGATCAAAGCCAAACAGTCTATTCTCTCACCAAATCAATACAGCACCATTTACAACAGTTCATCATGGGCCAACAGTCAGACACAGTGGGAGCGGTTTGCAAACACCTTGAAGTTGCGTATTTATTTACATTACAGTGCCAAAGATCCTTCATTCGCTGGTCAACAGCTTAACAATTTAGTAAATAGTGGAGTACCTTTTATGCAGGGCAACACAGATAATTTCGAAATGCCCTTCTTGAATGAATCGCAGAGGCAAAACCCACTATATAGTGCCGAAAACGGACAGTTTAAAAACCAGTTCTTTCCTAATCGCTATTTAGTAAATCTCATGAATGGGCGCGATGATCCCCGGCGTGCAGCCTACTTTATACCTTTCCCTTATGCTTCTAATCCTGCCACATATAAAGGATCAAGTATTTTGGAAGCGAATCCCTCCTTATCATACTCTCGATCTTACCAATACCTCTACGGCTCTCCTTCAGCAGCAAATCCTTCACTTATAAATGCCGATGGGAGTTTAAAAGATGGAGCGATCACGTTTGGAGGAGACAGTCCGGCAAGGCTCATGAATTTTTCTGAATATAATTTTATCCGAGCAGAAGCGGCATTACGTTTTGGCGTGTCGGGTGATGCACAAATTTTTTTTCAGGAAGGAATTAAGGCGTCTTTTGAACAAGCGGGAATTTCAGCGCAAGAGTTACAAACTTACCTCACAGCCCATGGAACTTTAGCTGGAGACAACGAGGAAAAGTTAGCCCAGATAATAACAGAGAAATATATCTCTAATTTCGGTGTTTTAGTGGAGCCTTGGACAGATTTTCGCCGCACAGGGTATCCAGAGCTAACGCCCTTATCACAGCCACTAGCTATTTACAATGAAATACCAAGATCCATATTTTATGCACAGTCAGAAATAAACAACAATCCAAACGCTAGGCAAAAGTCGAGTCTGCTAGAGCGTGTATTTTGGGATGTTAATTAAAACAAATAGTCTTAGTCTAAAAAAACAATTGAAATGAATAAAAGAAAAATTTATTTATGCATTGCACTTTTCATCTGCAATGTACAGGCATATGCTCAAAAAAAGGTTAATCCGGATAGTACTGTAATCACGAAACATCAAACAAGCATTAACGGTCAGGCTATGGCTTATACCGCAACAATGGGAACACAACCCGTTTGGGACGAAGCGGGCAAAGCAATTGCTTCGGTGAGCTATACCTATTACGAAAGAGATGGAATAAAAGATAAGAATCAGCGCCCTTTGGTAATTTCATTTAATGGCGGACCAGGTACTCCTTCCGTATGGATGCAAATTGCCTATACCGGACCTGCCCTCATCAATATAGATGACGAGGGTTATCCTCTCCAACCTTATGGTACCAGTTCAAATCCCTATTCAATCTTAGATATAGCAGATATTATCTATATTAATCCTGTCAATACCGGTTATTCCAGAATACTGGAAAAGGAAACTGATAAGTCGCAGTTTTTTGGCACCAACGCAGACATTAAGTACCTAGCTGATTGGATTAACACCTTTGTAACACGTATCAATAGATGGCCATCGCCTAAATATCTCATTGGAGAAAGCTACGGAACCACTCGCGTGTCGGGTCTGGCTTTGGCTTTACAAAGTACACAATGGATGTACCTAAATGGCGTAATTTTGGTATCACCAACCGATTTAGGGATCACCAGAGATGGCCCCGTTGGTATGGCTCTCAGTTTGCCCTATTATGCAGCTACTGCCTGGTTTCACAAGGCTTTAGCTACCGATTTGCAACAAAAAGACTTATTAGACATTCTACCCGAGGTCGAAAAGTTTACGGTAGACCAATATTTACCTGCGCTTACTTGGGGAGGATCGTTACCCTCGGAGAAACGTCAAGCTATTGCAAAACAAATAGCGCATTATACAGGTTTGTCTGAGAAAACCATATTGCAACAAAACCTTAGCATATCCACTAATTTTTTCTGGAAAGAACTGCTTAGGGATCGCGGCTTCACTATTGGAAGATTAGATTCACGCTATTTAGGTATTGATAAAAAAGACGGTGGAGAAAAGCCCGATTACAATGCCGAATTAACCTCTTGGCTTCATTCATTTACACCTGCGATAAATCATTATATGCGTAATGAGCTAAACTACCAAACAGACACAAAATATTACATGTTTGGGCCAGTGCATCCGTGGGACAGGAGTAATGATCATACGGGTGAAAACTTACAGTTAGCAATGGCACAAAATCCATATCTAAAGGTCATGCTTCAATCTGGTTATTATGACGGTGCATGCGACTATTTTAATGCGAAATACAATTTTTGGCAAATGGATGCTGGTGGAAAATTTCAAGATAGATTTAGTATAAAAGGATACCGAAGCGGTCATATGATGTATCTTCGCAAGGAAGATCTCAAACAAGCAAACGATGACCTTCGTGAATTTATAAAAAACAGCTTGCC
>DATMSZ010000524.1:0-1726 GCA_035565175.1 Pseudosphingobacterium sp. | reverse complement strand
ATTCAAATAGCGATCACCAAAAATTGGGTAGTCTAAAAATTGCTCCCATGCACTAGCCCACTCAAAATCTCTTCCTTCTTTTTGGTCATTCTCCCTTTGTTCAAAAAAAACATTAAACCTCTTATAGAATGCAGTATCTTCAATTTTATTACTAAAGACAATAAACACTGTAAAGCATACTGCCATAGCAATTAATGTAAAACCAAGCACTTTTGATATCGATTTGCCATTTTTATACATAAAGTAAAAATATGTTAACAAGCTAATTAATATAAAATACACTACTGGCCCTCGAGATGCTGCTATTACCATTAAGAGAAAACCTAAAAAGAAACCACACCAAAATGTAATGCGCATGAGCTTCGTCTTATCTCTCATGAAAATTATTTGAAAAAGGCTCATAATTGTCAAAATATTACCATAAGTACCAATTAGAATAGAGTTTATAACCATTCCTTCGGCATCTCCATCCGCATATATATGAACCCTATGAGAATATAGCTCAGGACTTAAGATACTTCCATATTGTAGATATATTATCACTATTAGAATTATGTTCGTGATAAAAGCAATACAGTACGCTCGATTTACTAATACTTTAAGAGAAAAATAGCTAGCAAGGCATCCAGTAACAATAAATGGCAATAAACCATTTCCAATTAACATAGAATATACCCAATATGGAGGCCTGCCAGAAAATTTTATATTTAACAAAGAAACATCATGAATAATTCTAAAGATATAAAAGATGAAAAAGATCGCTAAAGCGAATTGCCAATTCCGCCATCGATACATTTTTTGATTTACACATAAATATACCAAGCATATAATCAATCCCATTGAATACATAGCTCTAAAACCGAAATTAAATATTTCAGTGCTCAATCCAAATATTAAGGGAAGTGCAGATTGCAAAGGATATCCAAAAGACATAAAAATCGCTATCCACATACACAGATCTATGATAAATTCAAATGTACCACTAACGCTCTGCTTCGCTATATCCATTTATTCAAAATCTTTACTAATTTTTGAGGCAAAATATTCTACCTTATTCAGGTTTATTAATTTTTTCATCCCATCAACTGACATTGTATGAGTGATTGATTCGGCAATTTTATTTGCAATATAAGCTGGTTCAGCTTCCTCTATTAATAGTCCCAGATTATATTCCGTCACAATGTCTTTCAACAATCCTTTACCCGTTGTAATCACTAATTTCTGTGAGGCCGCCGCGTGACCTAATATACCGCTAGAGGCCTCTGCATTTTTATAAGGAATCACAATTGCGTGACATTGATCGAACAAGCTTTTCATCATTGATTTTGAAACAAAGGTATTATCCCATATAACTTGTACAGCTGTATCGTTCGTTGTGGACTGAATGGTATGATTAATTTCTTTTGAAACCTGCTCGTCCGAGGCCTTTCCGACTAGTAGGTAGACAAAATTCTGTTGATCACCATTGGACAAAAAATGTGAGGATTTTATAAATTCTAAAGAGCCTTTACGGTTGCTAATGCTACCTATATGAAGAAAAATTTTTTTATGGCGTTCGATGTTATAATGAGTGTATATGTCAAAATTATTCAAAGGAACTAGTACAGGTATAGGATCAGGTAATACCTCAAAAATTGTTGTCTTAAACTTTGTATTTAAAAAATTCACTGTTTCAGCATCATTCAAAACAAAAACACGCTTAATACGAGAATTATTCACATAAAGT
>DATMSZ010000523.1:0-47726 GCA_035565175.1 Pseudosphingobacterium sp. | reverse complement strand
TAATTTTTTAGAAAATCAATCCCTGTGATTTATAAAAAGCAATGCGGCGTATATCTCCATTTATTTGACTTTTTATTCTGAAAACTATCTGAATGCTAGCGTTGTAAATCCACTATATGCAAATTGACTAAAAACGAATCAAAAAAATCCCGTAGAGAAAATCACCTTTGCTAAGACACTCTCTACGGATTTCTTTTTACTGACCTTTAATTTATACTTCTATCATCTTTTGAGAAGCTGTATCACTACGGGACGATCTTTTAACTTTTCAGACTGATATAGTACTTTATTTTTAAAGCCGGTAAGTCTTTCAGATTTTCTAACGACATTCAAATCCCCCATCTGCCCTATTGCCCTTTGCACCAAAGGATCTTCTTCCGAACCGAATGGCCTTAGTGGTAAGGAATTATATTCCAACACGTCCAAATCTGGTTTTAAACCTGCTGGGTAATCCCCATTACCCGCTTTATTATATAACTTATAAACCAGCGGAAGCAGCGTCCAGTCCGGAGCCATTTTGGGTTCTGCATTATCTACCAGCTCAACGGCTGCCATATCTTTTCCTAGGGTCTGTTCGCCAATTTGTATTGTTTGAATGTACGGACTCAAACTATTTATCAAAAGTTCTGCCGCGGATGCCGTATTTCGTCCAGTAAGCAGATAGACACGCGATAATCCCAAGCTTCTTGAACGTATTTCCTCAAAACTGAAAGCATAACCTATTGGCTGTTTAGCAAATTCATTTGAAAAGGTACTCGCTGTATTGCCCAATTGGCGGTTACCGCGATACTCAACAAATATATCATTAGCATCCACATTGGCTATTAAAGTAGCCAAAAAAGTAGCAAAAGGCACATTGCCTCCAGGATTGTAACGCATGTCTACGATTAAATCGTTAATATTGCTGGCCTTGAAATTTTCGAAAGCTTGCAGCAAATCGTACACGCCATTAAATTCAAAGGCATTTAAAAATAGATAACCTACTTTTCTATCGGCCACGTCTAAGATACTGGCTTTGTACACAGGATTCTCTGCAATATAAGAGGCCGCAATTTCAATCTCCCCTCCTGCTTCTATCCGAAGTTTAATACTAGAACCCTGTAAACTTTGCTCTACTAAGGCGGCTATATTATTACTGCTAATGGTTTTATCGTTTATATGGGTAATTGCCTGCCCTCTTACTAATCCTTTGGTCTCCGCTTCCGACTGAGGCACCACCAGGGAAACCAAGGTTTGGGTTTCTCCACCAGTTTGAAAATGCATCAGCTCAAAACCAAAAGTATTGGTTAGTGTATAACCAAATGTTTCTGGTTGCTTACTGTTCATTAATGTAGAGAAACGATCTTGCTGATTTTTGATAGATTCAAAAAATGATGACGGACTTTGTTGAATAGTAGGATTGCCTGGTAAGTTTGCATTCCAAAAATAATAATTCCGCATGTTCTCCAACACCCATGTATTTACGCTTTCGTCACTCCCCACTGGAAATTGAGGCAATTCAGGCTCCTTTTTACATCCTAAAAACAAGAACATACTTGCTCCAATAAGGAAATTAATATAGTTAAAAGACAAGGTTGTATAGGCTGATTTCATTTGGCAATCTTATTGTGAAGAGAGTACCACCTTATTGAATTAATACCCTGACAGAGAGGCATAAATAGTCTATTTGGTTGAAACAAATCAAAGTTACGATATCCTTATATAGCAATGTTATATTAGTGATTATTTTTAGGTTAATTTAACATAAACTTGGCTACACAAAAATTGCGCAACCTCAACTGCATTTTTATTTTCTATCTGTTTAAACTTATCTTTGAACGCTAATCACACTGTGTTTCCGCCTTCAAAATATAAAAGCAATATTGGCTCCGACTTTAGAAGTTGTTCAATTCGTATTTTAGGGCTATTAAATTCAATCTGAAACTTATTTGTATAGTTGCTGGTCTTTTAAATAGTTAATACCATTTGCCTTTAAATAATTTATCCCCCACTCACTTAAAAATTCGTACAAAGGGGCAAGTGATTTCCCTTCATCTGATAAAAAGTATTCAACTCTATATGGTTTCAACGATAGGACTGTTTTTTCGATCAGATTATCACGTTCCAATTCCTTTAATTGCTGGCTTAACATTTTCTCCGATACCCCTGGCAAATTATTGCGTATTTCGACATAACTTTTTTTATTAAACCGGTGGAGATGGGATAAAATAAGTAGCTTCCACTTACCGGCAATAAAGCCGAGGGTGACGTCTATGGGGCATGTATAAGTTCTGTCATTTAGTTTAATCATAACATCAATTTAAAAATAAATTTGAGCCCTACTTTTTGGTAAGTTATTGATTCCCGTCTTTAACGTTTCTACCTTTACTACTCAACAATATTAATGATTAACACATGAAAAAACTGTTAACTTTTGGAATCTTTTTTATCATGTTTTCACCAATCCCCTCTATTGCACAAAAAACATCAAAAATGGAAGATAAAAGCTATTCAATAGAAATCATCAGGTACAATATTCCTGAACAGGAAAGAAGCCATTTTGAAAAATCTTATGAAGCGGCAGGAGAATACCTGCAAGCATCTGAATTTTGTTTAGGTTACCAAGTAATCCATGGCAATGAAGAACCTAACCATTACATTGTTATTATTCATTGGACTTCTCAGCAGGAGCATCTTCAAGGGTTTAGAAAAAGCAAAGTATTCATTCCCTTTTTTGATTTGGTGAAACCTTTCTATGCTCACATTGAAGAGATGAAACATTATGAACCCACTTCTAACAAATGGAAAAGAGAATAAGCTAATCAAACTGTATTGACAAAGTAAAGTTCAACCAACTTAAATAGAAAGAGATGTCTATAGAAAAAAATATCCCAACGTTATATGAATGGGCGGGAGGTATGCCTGTATTTTTGAAACTTATCAACGCTTTTTACGACAAAGTCTTATTGGATGAATTGTTGGCGCCCGTATTTAAGCATATGTCTCCCAGTCATCAACAGCATGTGGCGCATTTTTTTGCTGAAGTTTTTGGAGGCCCTAAAACCTATAGCTCACAAGGAGGAACCCATTATAAAATGGTTCAAAAACATTTAGGCAAACATTTAACTGAGCAACATAGAAAGCAATGGGCGCTGCTCTTGATAGAAACAGCAGATGAAATTAACTTGCCAACAGATCCTGAATTCCGTTCGGCATTTGTAGCCTATATTGAATGGGGCACGCGAATAGCTCTTATGAATTCGCAAGAAACGGAAATGCATATCAACCTCGACGAACCTATGCCCAAATGGGGATGGGGTGAAACGGGAGGTCCTTTCGTTCCATAGAATGTGCAAAAAGGCCAAAAAAATAAAATAAAGAATCCGGCTCTATTAATTTAGAGCGAGTCTGCCTGGTGAAATGCCAATCTCTTTCAACTCAACTATAATTTGGTTCAAATTTCACCTAATTAGGAGCACGAAGTAAAACCCCTCTTATCGAGGGGTTTATTGTTTATACGTACTAAAGCTGACAGCTCATAAAACCACGAAGGCCCCTCTTTTTATTTCCTAATAATTCTGATGCTCCTTTTCAATAAGGGGTACGGAAAATCTTTGCCCTATAGAATTTAGCACCGCTTTTCGTCCGATAATATTGAAAGTATCCATCATTGGAATAAACATCGACATAACGTGTACACCAAGTCGGACTGGTAACGGGATCAGGTAGTTCTGTTGTTTTTTCCGAGTCTGGGCGTGTAAGTACAAATAGGCCCGAAGACTGTCGACTTATACCCTTCACAAATGTTTTGTTCAGCAAATTAGGCCCGTCAGTGAACACTTTTGTCGTTTTATTAAATCGATAAACACCCCCATTGGTACTCACCCATAAAATAGTAGGATCGTTTAGGTCTCTAGACAGATCATGCCCATAAGGATTGGCACTGCTGGTTGTATTTAAACGCCCTCGTCTTTCAGGGAGTTCCGTCAACGTAGGAGCGGCATCCGTTCCGCCAACCTGCATGGCCATCACAAAATCATTACCGGTTGCCCACAGGATATTCTCCACCGGATCATACAAGACGGAATGCGCCTTATTAAGCCGAATGGCCGCATGGGTTAAATTATCCGTTCCAACAGAAGAGGCAAAAAGTAATACCGAATCCTTATCGGTAGCCGCAACGGCAATATTTCCATTTGGAAGTAACTCTACGCCATGTGGATTAAATCCAAGGTTATAAGCCCACTTCTTTGTTCCAGAGGGATAAGAAGCAATAGTTACTAGACCCCTTGAACAGGAAGCGACTAAATAGTTTCCTCCCCATGCGCCAACGGATCGAACTTTGAAGTCAGTCGGCAAAGCCCAATAATCCAAGGCATATGAAGAGTAACCCTTTGTTGCCTCTGGTTTCCACGCCCATTTTAGTGCGGTTGGACTGTTCCAGTCTACTATAGCTGGATCATAGATTTCAATCCTATTGGTGCCCTGATTACCAGTCCATATCCAGTCGTCTGTAGCTATTGTAGTCGCCACCTCCGAATAAGCTGATTTCGCTTCACTTTTCTCTACAGAAATTTGTCTTTCTTCTTTGCAGCATATAAAAATAAAAGCTATATAAAACGCTAATAATCTTTTCATTTGAATTGTAAATTAATATTCCCATTACTGAAGATCAAAACGTAATAGCAACGTTTTTGGAATCGTCATTATCGTAGACACTTAGTACCCTGTATTTTGTGTAAGATTTGGATTTTTTATAATCTCCTCCGCAGAAATAGGGTAATAGTTATGAAACGGTTTAATATTTGCCGCTCCTATCGGATTGTCGTCAGCAACCGATTTAACAGCTTCAACGAGCTTACCCCACCTAACGAGATCCCATCGACGTTGAAATTCTCCGGCAAATTCGATACCGCGCTCTTTCATGATTTCTTCCCTCAGGCCTTCCTGCGACTGATTTGCGAGTTCATTCAATTGAGCCCGCTTCCTTACTTCGTTTAGCCATTTTATACTTTCCGGAGTGTTACCTTCCTCATTATAAGCCTCTGCCAATATCAATAACACATCCACATAACGTAATACATACAGGTTTTTACCGCTCGCTTGTGCATTGGCATCCAGATCCCAAAACTTAGGACCGAACCAGGGATGATCCAGTCTAGGCCATTTGGTGAAAGGCTGGCCATTATAGCCGTAGCCAAGCACAATATCCCTGCGTTGATCATTCGGTTCGAACATCTCCACCAATTTAAGCGTTGGTCGGCAGACACTCCACCCATCGATCACGTAACTACCGAAGTCTACTCCTGCATACGTGCTTTTGCCTGGATCTCTTGCCGGCATATAATAGGACGCCTGTTGATGTGTTTTAATATTAGTAGAAGTGGCCGCATCGCGAAGAAATTGCACTTCAAAAATAGATTCTGCATTGTTTTTGAACCGGTTACGGACATCAAAAACATCGGCATAATTTGAAAGCAGTGAATATTGGCCGCTTTGAACAACCTGTAGTGCGGTTTGCTGTGCACGTGTCCAATCTTCATTGTAAAGATACACTTTGGCCAAAAGTGCTAATGCCGCTCCTTTGGTTGCCCGGCCAACATCGTTGGCTCCATAGCTCATCGGAAGCGCTTCAGCGGCTTCACTCAGGTCCCTAATAATCTGAGCACGAACTTCTGTCAGCGGAGTTCGTGCAAGCTGACTGATCGCATTCACATCCAACTCATCTGTCCATAAGGGAACGTCTCCCCAAAAATTGGTCAAGATGAAATAATACAATGCTCTTAAAAATTTGGCTTCTCCGACAAGTCGTCCTCTTAATTGTTCATCAATAGGAGCCTGAGAAACACGGGCTACAACCATATTTGCATTTTTTATAGCCGTATAAGCGGTGCTCCAAACGCCTCCGGTACCGGTGTTACCCGAACCAAAGGTGTATTCTTGCGGGACAAGGTTGTTTGCATCTTCCGTATAAGAAAGATCAGTGCCTAGATCAACGATCCGCCAAAATTCCGGTGCTCCATAAATGGCATGTAAAGACCCATAAATCCCATTAACTGCCTGGGTACACTGCTCGCCATTCGTAAAAAAATTATCCGGAGCAATGAAGGTTTTCGCATCCTCCTCCAGCGCTTTTTCACATCCTCCAGTTAAGATACCGCCCAACAATAGGAACATAAACAAATATACTTTCATAGCTATTATTCTTGTCTTCATAATCACATTGAGTTAAAAGGTCATATTAAGTCCGAACGTTACCGTTCTGCTGTTCGGATAGTTTCCATTGTCTGTGGCAATGATCGTCGAGCTACTGCCACCGCTGTTTACTTCTGGGTCGAATCCGTTGTATTTCGTCAATAGAAACAGATTCGTGCCACTAACAAATACTTTCATGTCTTTAATCGTCTTTTTCAGCAACAGACCTTTGAGGTTATAACTGAGCTGGGCTGATTTCAAGCGAAGAATCGAAGCATCATGCAATAGCCGGTCGCCCGGTATATTGTCGCGCGATTCCACGGCCGGGATATCCGAACTTGGATTATTTACTGACCAGCGGTCAACCATATACTTGTATTGGTTAGTTAAAGAAGACCCCATCCCTGCGAAAAATTCCATTGCGTTGAACATTTTATGGCCTTGGCTAAACTGAAAAAAGAAATCAAGCGTAGCCCTTTTGTAGGTAAATGTGCTACCGAATCCGCCGAACAGTTTAGGGTTTGCCGGTGCGAGGTAATGGTAGTCCATAGCATTTAATGCGCCATCCCGGTTGTAATCGACATATCGCGGACCTCCAGGTCTGTAAAGGTTGGCAGTCGATACCCACATCCGTTCACCATTGGGTTTACTCAGTTCGGCATCGATCTCTTCCTGGCTCTTCCAGGTACCCGCGTATTCAACACCATAATTTGCACCGATGGGCACACCTTTTTCCAGATAACTGGTAAGCACACCGTAACCAATGCCGGCATCTAGAGAAACTCTGCTTAGCGGACCAATATCTGTTACTTCCTGCCTGTTTGTTGAGACATTAATGAGGGCGTTCCATGTGAAATTATCATTTCTGATCACATCCCCATTTACCGAAAAATCAAAACCCTCATTTAATGACTTTCCTAGGTTAACAATACGTGATCCATATCCCGTTTGCGAAGGAATCTGGACGGTCAGTAACAGATCTTTGCTCACCATCCGATAATAATCGGCTGTAAAATTGGCTCTTCCATTAAAGAACTCAAAATCAAGTCCTGCGTCTAGCTGAGAGGTAGTTTCCCAGGTCAATCCGTCATTGCCAACATTTCCCTGCGTGTATCCCAACACCTGCGTGCCCCCGAAAATATACGCGTTGCTGTTAGCAGATAGGGAGGCTAAAGACTGGTAGTTGGCAATCCCCTGATTTCCCGACAAACCATAGCTAATACGGAGCGAAAGATCGGATATTGCGTTACGGATCTTGGAATTCACAAAGAACGATTCATTGGATATTCTCCATTTAACGGCACCCGATGGGAAAAAACCCCATTTTTTGCCCGCCGCAAAGTTGGAGGCACCATCTCTACGGCCTGTGAAAGTAAAATAGTATCGATTTTCGTAATCGTAGTTAATGCGGCCAAGAAAAGAGATAATTGTATTTTCATCCAAATTGGAGGCAATGCCCCGATTTTCCTGCTCCGTAATCCCGAGATTATTGTATTGGGTAATATCGTTTGTAAGCCGCGCACCGGAAGCATATAACCGATCTATATCCCTGGTCTGGTAACTCGTTCCAAGAAGAAAATCCAAATGGTGATTTCCGAAGCTCCTTGTATAATTCGCCGTGTTTTCATTGATCAGGCTGCTGGTGTTGTAAACATCGGAAGATGCTGACCCGTACATGACTTTATTATAAATCTTGCTTGGCATATCCGACGGACTGTAGTAGTCTGCGCGCTGATTGATAAAATTAATTCCAAGTGAAGATTTAAGTTTCAGTCCGGAAATGGGTTCATATTCTAAATAAAAATTACCAATTATATTGTTAGCACGCTGCTTATTCGTAATCTTATTTACAATCGCTACCGGATTATCAATGTGCCCTCCTGTGTACCAGATCGGATTGAATGTTTCATACGTTCCATCCGGTTTATAGATAGGTATGGTTGGGGCTAAGAAAACATAAGAGGAAGACCACCCTGTATTAGACCCCAGATTCATACTACTAAGTTTCTTGTTTTCACGGCTGATATTGAGATTAAGACCGAGGTTAACTTTTGACGAGAGGTTTTTTGTAAAGTTGAGCCGACCTTGATAACGCTCAAAATCAGTATTCTCAATTATACCTTGTTGGTTCAGCACATTCCCGGATAAATAATAGGTATATCCACGATCTCCACCTGTTCCTCCCGATGCCGATAGGTCATAGCTTGAGAAGGGTGCATTTCGGGTTACTGCATCCACCCAATCTGTGCCTTCTTCACCAATAATATTGGTAACCGAATCTACATTCGGATAAAGAGCTGGTTGTTTTCCAAATATCCGAGCTTCGTTGATAAATTCAGCAAACTCCCGAGCGTTCATCATCTCAGGCCGCTTGGCTAACTGTGACATTCCCTGATTGGTAGAAAAACGAACATCGTTTCTCCCGACCTTTCCTTTTTTTGTTGTCACAAGAACAACGCCATTGGCTGCGCGAGAACCATAAATAGCTGTTGTAGATGCGTCTTTAAGAATATCGATGCTTTCGATATCAGCGGGATTAATCGAATTAAGGTTTGTACCACTTGGGTCAACAATACCGTCAATGACATAAATAGGTTCGTTGGTAGCGCTAATTGATCGGGAACCCCTAACGCGGATCGTTGTGGGACTACCCGGAGCGCCATTCGTCGACTTCACGTATACTCCAGCTGCGCGCCCCTGTAGCATCTGGTCAATTCTGGTAGCAGGCAAATTCTCTAACTTCTCTGTTGAAATGGTACTTACCGAACCGGTTAGATCTTTCCTTTTGCTCGTACCATATCCTATGAGAACCACTTCATCCAGTGTTGTTTGCTGTAGACGTAACGAAATGCGAACAGAACGGGTTGTTCCCTGATTGGTGAGCACCTCTTCGCTATGAGGTATATATCCAATTAGACGGAAATTAAGCTTATATGTTGTGTTATTCTGCAAGTCATCGAACCGAAACAGTCCTTGACCGTCTGTAACCGCACTTCTGGCAGACTGGCTTTCATTTAGTTGAATTATCACCCCTTCCAATGGCTTACCTGCCGTATCAACAACTGTCCCTTTGATACTAGATCGTTGCTGAGTAGATGATGTGGTTACACCGGATAAGAGCGGACTCAGCTCTTTTCTCGTTACAACTATTGACTGATCTTCCATACTATACTGAAGTGGTTGTCCATCAAAAATCTTTTGAAGCACTTCTTTTAGATCGGCATTTTTCACTTCAATGCTCACCGGTGTCGTTTTTTGTAAGGTTTTCCGAATAAACAGGAAATCATAGCCCGTTTGGGTACTGATTTTATCAAATATGCTCTCCAATGAGCTATTTTTTTCTGATAAGGTCACTTTCTGTGCAAAAGATTTTGCATTTACTTGGACCATCGTTAAAACAATAAACAAGGTCGTAAGCTTCATAACCAATAGGTTTTGACATAAACAGCGTCGTCGCTGCAATAAATTACTAGCGTAAATTGCGTACATTTGTGATCTGGATATGTGACAAGACCGACCCGTGCAAAAGAGTAGGTCTTTCACGTTCATTAATAGTTTCATTATTAGATTCCAGGCTAATGGTCATCTCGGTGGCACCCGTGATGACCTTTTTATTTGGAATACTCTTCGCAATAAGTGATTCCTATCTATGGCATGACAATCACCCTCCTTCCTTCTATTTTAAAATGTGCACCGCCGGTTTTTTCAAGCATTTTAAGGACCTGTGTAATGCTTTTGAAGCGGGAAATTTTTCCGGTAAATAGCTCGTCCGATGGTTTTCCTAGGTACTCCACCTCTTCTATGTTATACCAGCGCTCCAGTGTCCTCATAATACTTTCTATCTTTTCGTCATAAAAACGGAAGTATCCATTTTTCCAGGCCACGGCTTGTTCCACGTTCGCTTCCTTTACACTGAATTGGTTTCCGCTTAACAGCGACTGCTCTCCCGGCTTAAGCAAGGAAGTCCTTCCCAACCGGGTTGACAGCACTTTTATACTGCCTTCTACCAACGTGGTAATCACAGCAGGCTCGTCGTGATATGAATTTAGATTGAATTGGGTGCCCAAAACCTGCACCTGCTCGCTGGCAGTTTTAACAATAAAGGGTTTGGCTGTATCATGAGATACATCAAAATACGCTTCTCCTGTCAGTTCAACTATACGTTCATTTCCAACAAACTTCACGGGAAACCTTAGCGCTGAAGAAGCATTAAGCCACACGATCGTACCATCTGATAAACGAACTTGATACTGCCCCCCTTTAGGCGTTTCGGCAATATTAAATCCTACGGGCCCTTCATCTTCGTCCTTTTCATAAACCGAGTAAATCAGCTGACCATTATTTGATTTGATAATACGGACACCTGCCTGTTTCGCCAATTCTTCCCGGGCAGAATCGTCCAATGCGATTTTTTTTCCATTCGAAAGTGTAAGCGTAACGATATTACTTCCTGGCGTAATAGCATGGGGCTGCCTCAATGATGGCTCCCCGTTTTTTCCAATATAGAAAATGGCAATTGCCGAAATACATAACAGCACAAAGGCTGCGGCAGCGTAAGGTAAAAATCTCCTGATCTGTCGGGATTTCGGCTTAGGAAGTTTCTCATAGATCGATACCTTAATAGCTTCATAATCTATTCGCTGCGGACCACCGGACTGCTTCTTGAGCACTTTATCATAAAGGCTTTCCAACAGGATTTTTTCTTCCGTCGTGCAGGTGCCTTTAATATATTTATCCAGTAGTTCGTCTACTTCCTTTTTATCCATCTATAAACAGTTTAAGGTCCGTTTGTAATTAAGACCCTTGAGACGGACACAGGTATACATCCGGAAGATTTTTTATTTCAGAAAGAAAAGAAAAAGGGAAAGAAGAGTCGATAGTTTTATGCGAAGGGAATTTAGCGTACGGTGCATGGTGGTTTTTACACTGTTTTCGGTAATACCTATTTCTTCGGCAATCTGTTTATGCGTGAGTCCTTCTTCACGACTTTTACGATAAACTTGCTGCATTCGTGGGGGAAGCTGTTTGATTCCGTCTTCCAAAAGTCGCTCAAATTCCCTGACATTCAAACTTGCATCTGTTGTATTGGTATCTTCATTAAACGACGAAGTTAATTCTTCTACAAATGTTTCCCTTCTGCTACCTTTAGCAATTGCTTTTAGGCAACGGTTCCGAACCGCTGTGTATAAGTAGGCGTTAAGGGTGCTTTCAAGTTGCCATTGATCAGCCCGGGTCCAAAGCGCAGTAAAAATGTCCTGAACTACATCGGTGGCTTCACCTTCATCTTTAAGGATCTTAAAAGCATGAATAAATAATGTACGCCAGTACCTTTTGTAGATTTCGGTAAAAGCAGTATGGTCCTTTTTCCTCAGCTGAAAAACGAGCTCTGAATCTGTTGCTTTACCGCAATCGGGCATGATTTTTATGTTGGTTGGATGACTGAAATTTTTATCGCAATTTTACTGGTTATATTCTAGGTCTTCAAGAAGCATAGCATTATCATTTTGTTAAATTATGTTTAAGCTAACACAGACTTTCAAACCAATACCCACCGGCTTTTCACCAAGTGGTGGTGTCAGGGAATATGCTACACGATGCTAAATTTTTTAAGATAATCTTCGTAATATTACTATGCAAAACCCTTCATAGAGCAGATGTTTAAATCTGTTGCACTATTATTTAAGTCTGAACTGCGCCCACAAAGGCAGGTGATCTGAGATTTGGCCAGCTTCTTTGATCAATCTACTATCGAGCAGAGTGATTTTATCAGCGGTATAAAAGATATAATCTAGTCTTTCACTTGGGTTAAGACTATTGTAAGTTTTGTCGAAGTTACCAGTTTTGATCGATGAAGGAAGAAGATCGGCCGTTGCGATACCTCCCTGTAATAAAATGTCTATAGTGGGATCCTGTTCATCTGGACTGCTGTTAAAATCACCACATAGAATCACCGGATAATCCCGACTGTATTTTTTATACAGTTCTAACACTTTCAAGGTATGAATACGACGGGTTTCACGATCAAAGGCTTCTAAATGAACGTTGATAACGATCATATCTCGCTTGTCAATTTTTACCTTAATAATTTGTGCCAGTCGCTCCAGGTAGAATGCATTATAAAAGAACGGTGCAGTGGATATCTTGGCTAAAGTATCTATTTGTTGGTCTTCAATAGGGTATTTAGAAAGAACCGATTGGCCCGATACGATTTTCCCAAAATGCATACTGATTGGCCAATAAGGAAAGGCCACATATTTTTTATCCCAATTCACGGCCCGGGCAGTATAGGCATAGTCTGGCTTGGCAATGGCTTCTTCCTGATTAACCTCATAACTACGACTGCTCTCGTAGTCAATTTCCTGGAAGCAAGCAATGTCTGGCTGTAATTGTTTAATTAGACTTTGGGCACTCTGTAAATTATTATCAAATAACGACCTCTTCCGTTTTACCGCTTCGTTATTGGTCATACCACTAAGGTAACCTATATTGTAAGTAAGCAAGGAAAAAGTGCTATCGTCTATTGGAGATCTTAGCTCCGTATGCAATAGCTCGGTGTGTTTATCGGGCGACCAGTTGGCGCGCTGCGCCCAAAAGTAAAAAGCACCAAACGCAAAAAGTAATACAACTAATAAGAAAGCGATTGTCCGGGCCAACTTTTTCATTTTTTAAAAGGTTGCTTTAAGTTGCACACCTACTATACTTCTGCTCCCTCCTACGTAGGTTGGAAAACCGATGTTATCTCCACTGTTGCCTGCATCGATGATGTACTTGGTGTCGAATATGTTACGGCCATAAGCACCGATTTCATAATCAATATTGCGAATTTTGAATTGGTAGCCAGCAGTAAAATTGGCTAGGCCGTAACCTTTCTGGTATAAGTCGGCCCGATTACTATCCTCAAAATAGACACCCGATTTATAAGAATAAGAAGGGCGTAAATAAATAGAGTTACTCTTTGTGGTTGAAATATTGGCGTCAAGGCCCACGGCAAAACTGTTTTTTGGAGTCAAACGGAAACGATTTCCAGCATATTCCTGCGGATTTCCACGTTCATCTGTGTCGTTGAATTTGCCGTCGATATATGAATAGTTTCCGAATAGATTAACCCTGGGAAATATAAAGTATTTTATACCCGCTTCAACACCGAAACTATGGGCTTTGCCGCCATCATCAGCCAGCAATTGAGGGGTGATGCTACCATCTATGGTTTGAAGGGACAAGGTCTGGAAATTATTCCAGTCGTAATAGTAGGTACTTAAATCGTAATTCAACCGTCCGTCTGCCAATAGACCTTTCAACCCCACTTCGTAACTCCAAACAATTTCTGGATTTAAGAAAGTAGTTGCGCTCGGGAATATGTTGATAACGCCAGGGCGCCTACCTCTTGACACCGTAGCGTAAGCATTATTTTTATTGAACATGTAATGCAGGGCCAAACGGCCTACATAAGAAAAATAATCTTTGTAAGCATAAATCGTGCTGTTTGAGACAGGGTTTAATAAAGTGGGTGAGCCATTGTTGGCAATGATGCCGAATACACTTGGTTGTGAAGGGGCCGGTGCGTAATATCCGCCTCTTTGACTTTCATAACTACCACGTAAGCCAGCAGTTAGCTTCAATTGCTCATTAAGGCTCAAGGTTCCATCCCCATAAAGTTCGATTGCCTGATTTCTGCCATAGTTTGTTGAAGACTCTATATGTCCGGTATTAATCGGACTTCCATTCAGTAGGCTAACCAAGGTAACAAGCTGCTCTGGAATGAGACCTTGTGGTAACATGCCCGACTGTATGAGCTGTTCCCAGGTAATTCCCGGAGGCAGGCCTCCTGGGATGAGTTGGTTAACCAGACCAAGCGCTAAAGGTTGCATATTAGGCAAGTTGGCGACCGGCTGGGGCACACCATCAACAAGCGGTGGTGGGGTTTGAAAAAGCTGCTGTACCTGTTGTGTTAATGCCGTTACTTGCGCTTCCGGCAATCCCAATGAAGCTCCGAACTGTCCAATCTGATTGGATAACTGTGTTCCCAACAAAGGGGCAATATAAGCTGGGTATAAAAATTGCTCATTAATACGCATGGGTACTTCTTGAGAAGAATTTTCATAAAAATAACTGGCACCAACGAATCCAGAAAACTTATGTTGATCATCGTAATTTAGGCGAAGTTCCTGACTATATTGGTCACCCTTGGCAATTTCAGATACCCACAGAATGGGTGCGGCCGTACCATCAGCATCAAAAGATTCGTCGGCCTTGAATTTTCTGAAGCCCGAGATAGATGACAATTTCCAACGGTTATTGAGTTGATGGTCGATCAATAAGGTGGCTCCCCCTACGTGTCTTTTGATGTAGAGATTTTCACCTTGCTCCAGATCGGCAAAGGTATTCGGGTCAGTGTTGCCACCGGCGGGAGCAAATCGCTTACTTTTAAAGCTGGTGCCAGGATAATTATCATATTGATAATTTAAAATCAGATCAGCAGTAGTATTTGAACCCGCGAGTAGGCGTGTACTATTTCTTAAGGCAATCACTTCCTTTCCATTTAACCTCCCCCCCGATAGATTGGGAATAAAACCATCTCGCGCTTCGTAATTGGCAGCGAACCGGTTAAATAATTTATCTTTTACCATAGGAGTGTTGATATAGCCATTAAGAAAACGATGTTGATAAGCACCATAGCCACCACTAATCTGAGCGCCGAAATGATCCTGCGCTTTATTTTGTATAATATGAATAGCCCCGATTTCTGCCCCACGACCAAATAAGGTTCCTTGTGGCCCTTTTACAACTTCTACTCGTTCAATATCGAAGAGCTCGACTGCTGATGCCCGTGAACGGGAGATTGATACACCATCCTGAAATAATGATATTCTAGGTTGGGAGCGCGAATCGCCATCGTCGGATGTTATTCCTCTGATAACATAACCGGGATTATTAGGACTTTGCAACTGAACTTGCAACCCTGGTATGAAGTCTGCCAT
This sequence comes from Pseudosphingobacterium sp., assembly GCA_035565175.1. Classification (GTDB taxonomy): domain Bacteria; phylum Bacteroidota; class Bacteroidia; order Sphingobacteriales; family Sphingobacteriaceae; genus Olivibacter. Next base: position 32,574 of record DATMSZ010000523.1, on the reverse strand, counting down.
ATCATCCAGTTGGCGGATATTAAACCGTTGAAGGGTAGCACCAGTTATCGCGCTTACGGCAACAGGCACCTCCAAGCTGCTTTGTTGTCTTTTTTGTGTGCTCACCACCACCTCATTGAGCTGTTGCCCTCCAGGAGCTAAAGTAAGCATCAACGGGGCAAAGGTTGGAATACTAGTATCAATTGCTTGTTCCAACTGCTGATATCCCTGATGGCTTACAATGAGTGTATATTTGCCGTGTGGAATATTTATTAATTGAAAACGTCCATCTTGATCAGAAGAAGTAGCATAAGGTGTTGCTTTCAAACGGATTGTTGCCCCAATGATAGGCTCGTTGGAGGAGCCGATGAGCTTTCCAGAAATGCTTATTGCATCCTGTGCATACAATGGGGGAAAACTGAATAATAATAAAAGACAGATATAATAAGGTAAGGCTTTGATCATAGACATGAAAATTTAATTATCGTACTATAGTAGCAAACCTATATTACGCGCTCCTTAAGTCCATGTTAAGCTTTTGTACACGGTCACTTAGCCTCACTCTCCTCAAGCCCTATTTAATCTTATTAGTTTTTTTACTACGGAGACGGCTTAAACTCTGCGGTTCAATACCCATATAGGAGGCAAGATCATACTGGTGCATATTCTGAATAATAGCGGGGGCCGTAATATTCAGTTGTTCATAGTAGGCCTGTGCGTCTTGACTTATCAGGTCATTAATCCTTTTCTGACATTTCACAAGTAATTCAAATACAAATTTCTGGTAAAGGCTTTGAAGAACTGGAAATTGCTGTAACGCTTGATCAAAACTCCCTTTTGTGATTTCATATACTTCGCTATATGTGGAAGCTTTCAGAAATTCATCTGTTATGGATTGATTTTGAAAACTTTCCATACAAGTAATAAATTCGGAAGGCAATGCCAGATGTCTCGTTATCGGTTTCTTGTCTGTCATATTGCCCAGAACCACTCCACCTGTTTCAACATAGTAGATACGTTTTGCAATATTTCCAGGTGCCAGGAGGTACTGATTTTTTTGATAGGATCTCTTTCTGAAATAATTGCATACTAATGCTGCATCATCTTCCGATAATCCAGCAATTAAAAACATATTTTTTAAGTTTTCCATCGTAATATTGAATTATTGAGGGATATCTGCTAAAATACCCAACCAATAAATCAAATATAAGAATAACTTAACCAGAACGATAGCTGTTTAAAGTTGAAACTTTAAACTTAATTTTATTTTAACGTGCTTCATTTTTTCAGGGACCTAATTAGGTAACCCAACTCATTTATTTCTGAAATCGAATTTCCAACCAATGGCAATACTTGGTGTAACAAAAGCAGGTTTAATTCTAAAATTATCTCCGCTAGCAAACATTTGTTCCTCAGGCCTTGATAAAATAATAGCACCAGTAGCCTTTGGCAGGAGATAAAATCCGGATCGTTTCCAGGGATACCAGATGTAACCAATCGATGGTGCAATAAACCCGTTGGTGTTAGAAATTTCTTCCTCATGATGGGAAACGGCAAATTCTTCCAATCCGATTCCTACTTCGCCGAATAATCCCTCACCGTGGGAAGAAAAATGGTAACGGCTTAATACGCTTATTATCCAGTTCAGGCGAATATCGATAGCCTCATAGTTGCTGCTCTCGAAAAGCCATTCTTTTGTCTGTCCGTCAATATCATGACCTGCAACAAGCAACCCGAAACTGAATTTGGTTTTATAGGGGTAGTAGTACAATCCTAAGTCATAACCGGATTGAAGATAGGTCGTTACCCGCGCTTCCACCGCTAGGCCCGGAACTCTTCTATTGTTATCCTGTGCCCGCAGATGCAACTGCGTGAGAACCAAGACAAGGCAAATCATCATCATTTTTTTTATTGTTTTCATAACCTTATTGTTTTCCTCAAAAATATGCGCAAGCACTCTGGAGAAAAATCACATATGTTAAGAAATGATGTGAAATTTGACTTAATAGCAGAATTAACTATATATTACACGATATCGCAAGCGACCTCCAAATTTGACGCATAGCCGAATATGCCAACCTTCTCCCCTCAACCGATCAATCAAATGCTCATAAGCAGGCGAATATTCAAATTCGTAAATTAGTCCCTCCTCTGCATACACATAGTATCCATCATTTGGCAAAGGACTTTCATAAACAATTTCTGAGGCAACTACTCGTTTCGTTTTACGCCTGTGGAAAAACCCCAGCTTCTCAAACAGGGACTGCCATATCTTTAAACTTTTGTTATCCATCTTTTTTTAATCTGAAAGTCCGTCATAACTATATAGTTTAAAAGAGCGATTATAGGGTAGTTCACACCCCATAATCGCTAAACAATTTATTTTATTTCATCCGCTATTTCAAAAACACCTTCCGGATTGCCTGATTACCTGCATCAAGCACGTAAATATTTCCGTCACGATCTATTGCAATATCGGTGAGCATATTAAACTTGGCATTCGCCAAGGTGCCATCCTCATAGCCAGCACTAGCCTTCATCGCCGTTGTTACCTCTCGCGACGTGATGTTAACTCGGCGTAAAGCGTAGTTAAATCGATCTGTAACTAGTAGTTCGTTGCTATTCGCTAAAATAACGCTGGTAATACCATTGAAGCGCGCGTTCGCACCAATTCCGTCTACGTAACCAGCTTCGTAAATACCTGCCCATTGGCCATTAGTACTGCCAGATGGTGGTGTTTTGGCTATTCCTGAGATTCCGTTTAAATTTTGATCAGTGTAATAAATATTACCCAACATGTCAATTGCCGGGCGTGAAAACACCCAATTAGGTCCGCTTATAGTCTGCTTGCCACCCCCTGCGAAGATTTTAAACATACCGCCACCGATTTGCACATTCGCAGCATATAGATTACCTGTCTGATCAATACCTAAGTGTGATGCTGGAATATTCGACACATACACCTGTTGCTGACCTGATGGACTGATTTTCAAAATTCGTTGCGTATTGGGTTCTGAAACGTATAAGTTATCCTGCTTGTCTATTACCAGCCCATAAGGTGAGTCCAGATGAATATCACCACTTTGGCCCTGAAGGGTTGATACCACGCCATTCGATGTTATTTTTTTAATGACGCCATTGCTTCTATCAACAACAAAAAGATTACCATGGCTATCCATAGCCATTGCTGTTAAGTCTGATCCCAAGTCACTACTTCCAGGTCCGCCGGCTAAAGTCATTACACCAGCACGTCTAAAGTCGCTAGGGGCCAAAGCCTCCAAAGATCCTACTGTAACTTTCAGCGCACCCGTGGTTAAATTGCTTGGAGCCTGCACGGTGATACTATTTTCGCTTGCATTTAAAACAGTTGCCTTTACACCATTGAATGTCACGGTGTTTTCATTAACATTGTTACTAAAACCACTCCCGGATATTACTACTTCAGTGCCCGCTAGGCCATTATCTGGGCTTACCGCTGTAATGCCCAGTGTTTGGGTTTTGAAAACAGGGCCTTCCTTAGATTGGTCGTTTACAACAACAATGAGTTTGCCAGAACTAACACCAGTAGGCAGTGTAAACTTTAATTCACTTGCAGTAACTGAACTGACCGGGATCGTCACACCATTCACTACTACTTTATTTTCACCTAGTTCGGTACTAAATCCACTTCCTATGATCGTTACAACAGCTCCCACCGGTCCACTCAACGGAGATACCGTTTGGATAGTAGGCGGTGGTACCTGGGTAAATACGGGACCTGTAATTTTCTGATTGTTGATGGTGACCGATAATGGGCCTGTTTCTACCCCCTCTGGCGCTGTAACGATCAATGTATCCTTACTTGCATAAGTTACAACAGCTTCCTTTCCGTTAAAGTCGACTTTGTTTCCGGCAGCGAGGTTTTCAAAACCTACCCCGGCAATGACTACGTTGGTACCCTTACCTCCGGTTTTCGGTTTTATACTGTGTATAGCCTGGTAGGTGAAATTTTGGCCTAAGGCTTCTTTCCCATCTACATGAACACCTATCGGCCCACTACCGGCTTCTTCTGGTACTTCAGCCACCAAAAGTGTATCTGAAACGCTCACTACCACCGCATCTTTTCCGTTGATCGTTACTAAAGCAGGTGCTGCTAAACTACTAAAGCCCTCGCCACGTATCCGTATATGTGCTCCTGCCGGTCCATTTGCCGGAAATACTTCTTGTACGCTTAGCTCTTGGTAAGTATACGTTCCTACCTCGATCGTTGTATTTGCTTGTTTTAACTGGATGATAGGTCGCCCGTCTCCGGCGGGTGTTCTCACTACGATTTTGTCGGACTGAACATTTAATATTTCTGCCGAAGCATCGCCAAAAGCGATGCTCGTTTTAGTGATATCTGTTAGAAATCCTTGGCCTTTAATGGTAACCAAAGTTCCTGCTTTTCCACTATTCGGATAATAGCTCTTTACCGATGCCTGTGGACCGGGCTCCGATGGATCTTCTTTCTTACAGCTATTTACTATCAAGAGAACAAAAGCTCCCACCAATAAAACACTGGTGTATAGGTAGCGGTTGATTTTTGTTTTCATACCTAAATCATTAATCATTTAGTTGTTTTATCTATGGACATTTCGAGATCCACGCTTTAACTTCGTTATGCTATTATATTTCCCCTCTTAAAAAGTATACCTAAGGCCCAACTGCATCTGCGCTCTCGAATTGAAATAATCAATGCTGTAAGGCTTACCCGGGTTATTAAAGGTAAATACAGGATAGTTGCCTTCATTTTGCTGTGGAGGAAACAGGGTTGACGTTAAGCCAACGCTACTGGTTGAGTTGAAGGTATTGGGCGAAAAATATTGTATACCCCATTTTTTGGAAATCAGATTCGTTAAGTTGGTGATGTCGGCTGTAATGGTCAAGAAATGGCCTTTTTCTTTGACTAAAGGAATATCGTGCGCAATGTGCAGGTCAGCCTGCACATTCCAAGGCGTTCGCGCCGCATTTCGTTCCGTAAACTTACCCCTTCTGCCGCGCAGGTAATCGTTCCCATCTATAAAGGCGTTAAAGGCAGCAGCTTGCTGCTCAGCCGTAACTCCTTGTATATTCTTAAAATAACTTATCGCCTCATTATTAGCTGGAATATACACCAAACTCACTTGCTGTGGCAATCCCTGTATGCTGTTGTTCACAATACCATAAGTAAAGGGATTACCCGACTGTGCGCTAAAGAACAGTGTAAAATTGGTGCGCCCCGCATGCCTCCATTCTTGATTATAGCTGATGCTACTTACGATACGATGGCGAATGTCGAAATTGCTATAGCTTAACTTTGGATCATTGGGTACCAACGATTGATTAAGTTGCCAATTGGATTCCATTGAATTTCGGATGCCATTACTCACATCCTTCGATTCGCCATACGTATAGGCTACATACATGTTCCATTGATTGCCGATACTTTTGTTAATGGTGCCAGTCAAGCTGTAACGATAACCTTGATTGGTATTGCTCAGTAAATAGATATTGGAAAAACGCGTATCCACGACACCGCTGTATACAGGCTGTTGCCGTTCCCTATCATAGCCATACCAATGTGGATTATCCTTTGTATTTAATTGCTGAAAAAGTACATCTTTGATACTCTTCGTGTACATACCTTCCACGGTGAATTTCCAACTTGTTTCCGTTTGATAATCTATTGCCAAGCTTGAACGAAAGACCTGCGGCAACACAAAATCATCCGCAATCAGATCCACTTGTGTTTTACCACTATTTGGATTGTCAATGACGGATCCGTTTTGACTAATAAAATCGGCAATTCCATTAGGCCCGGGCTTTAAGGCGTCGCTACCTGGAGTAAAGGGCTTCTGATCGGCTCTTTGATCGAAAGCGCCATAGGTATCGCCCGTGTTATAGTAGGCATATGCTAACCAAGCGAATGGAATACGCCCCGTAAACAGACCAACTCCTCCACGAAGAACAAGCTGCTGATTATCGAACCAATCGTAACGGAAACCAATTTTGGGTGACCACTGTACCTTATTAAGAAACTTGTTGTCCAGGCGATTTAGAGGTGTGTAGGTATATGTACTCCCGAAATAGTCATCCGCTTGAATACTTTTGACTTTATCGCTCAACACTGGTTTCTCAGGCAAGTAAGCAAAATCTGCCCGCAAGCCAGGAGTAATGCTAAACTTGTCGTTAATACGAATCTCGTCTTGCATGTACAAGCTAAACATATTCACATTAAAATCAGCCGCAGGATTAGCCAAAATATAATCGCGACTGTTGTTGAGGTAGTTGTAGCTACCTCTTACCCGGTAAGGATTATTTGTCACGAAATCTTCGATGCTTAAGTAATCAACCCGTCCATTCCAGCTGTTAACAAACCCATAACGAATATTGTAAAGCTCATTATGCGTACCAAAAAGCAATTTGTGTCTACCTATATTCCAATTCAAATTGGCCGTAAGCTCCCACGTTTTTTGCTGCATGTCAAAGATGCTGGCTTCCCTATCGGTGCCCAAGTAAATAGTGGTCCCCGGCGTACGTCCCATAATTTGTACCTGTGGTAAACCGGGATCACTAAGTGGACTTCTTTTATCATTCACAACGGTATAACCTAACACTACGTTAAGTGAAAGCGCGTTATCGAAACGGCTTTTTAGCTCGGCAACTGTACTGCTTTGATTATTTTCCTGTTCGAAAGCCAAACTGCTAAAGCGAAAGTCCTGCTGATCACGATCCATGTGCGTGGCCTTACTGAATATAGTATTATTCCGGATTGCCAGCTGATGCTGATCGTTAATATTCCAATCCAGGCGATTAAAGAACTTCTGCGATTTACTCTGGGTATTAAAAACCCCGGCCGTACCCGCATCAAACACCTCACCGTACCGGCTTTTTACTGTGGAGGCTATTGTTTCGGCATCCTGAACACTCAAGATATGCGCGGTTTCAGTTTTGCCAACAAAAAGCTGTGTCGGATCTTGTCGACGTGTTATTTCTTCATTGGAAAAGAAAAACAATTTATCCTTAATAAGCGGAAACCCCACGCGGAAACCAGCCTGATAATCATAAAAATCATCATTCATTTTGCCGAGCGACCCCACCCTATCTTTACCCGTAATGCTAGCATTCCGTCCAAAGCCGTACACAGAACCTGTAACCTTATTGGTACCACTTCGTGTAACGGCGTTTATCGAACCACCGGTAAAATTGCCAATTTTTACATCATAAGGCACTAAATATACCTGCATATCCTCAATAGCATCCAGGGATATCGGATTCGTGCGCGTGCTGCTCCCTGCCATACCTGAGGTACCGGTTTGCCCACCCAGTGACGGACTGAATCCAATGGCGTCATTATTTATAGCACCATCTATGGTGACGTTATTATAGCGAAAATTAGTACCGCCAAAACTATTATCACGACTGCCTTGCGGAGTAAGCCTTGTAATATCTGTTATGCTTCTACTCACGGTCGGCATATTTTTCACCTGCTCAGCGTTGATATTTTTACCCGTTCCGTAGTTATCAACCCGTTCACGTGCAGCGCTTGCCGTAATAGTCACTTCGCCCAGCTGCTGTGCATCGTCTCTCAAAGCAAAATCGATTTGTTGTGCTCCACCCAATCGGACAAAAACGTCCTTTTTCATCTCTTTCATCATGCCTACCAAGGAAGCACTTACCGTGTAAGGGCCTCCTATACGCATGTTATTTAAGGTATATCGGCCATCCTTGTCGGTAGAAAGTGCATATCGCGTTCCAGATGGTTCGTGTATCGCAGTAATGGTAACGCCTGGTAAAGCTGTTCCCATGGCATCTACTGTCTGTCCGCTCAGCGCACCGCTCGTTTCCTGTGCCAGCACCATCATGGGCGAAAGACAGACAGTCAACAGGATTAGTAGTACACCTAAGTAACGCGTAAAACCATTCCCGTCTTTACTTTTTATATATTGAGTTTTCATCTCTATTTCTTTGTTTCCAGTATTTTTGTTTAAAATCGGAGCGCATGATCTATTGGGTTATCTTCAACACATTATCCACCACATGCAAAACCCCTTCTCCTGTCAGAAAATCCTGCTTTAAAAGGTTCACTTCTGTTGTATTCCCGGTTCCTCGTAAAGAGATACCTCCGAAGCCACTCGGATCGCTTTCATCAACTGTTAGGCTAATGGTTACAGTATTACCATCCAACATGGCTTGCTTAGAAGTATTAGTAATGCCTGTACTTAGAATATAGTCGTATACAAAGCGCCTGTCTCGAACAATATGATAACTCACCCAACGCCGCAGCTCCTGTGGGTTAGCCTGTGCTATTTCATTTATTGAGGCGTAACCAAAAGATTTTACAGCTTCGTTGGTTGGCGCGAAAATGGTATAAGGGCCGTTTGCATTAATGGTTTCCATCAAGCCTGAAGAAATCAATGCTTGCGCAAAAAGGGTAATATCCTGATCAGCCGCAAGGGCATCCCCTAGCTTCTCATGCACATAAGGTTCTAGCATACGATTTATCACCTGGATCAGTCCGTTAGAGGCGGGAACATTCTGTGCCAACAATCGTGCGCCGTTTATGGTAAGCACGGTATCCTGCCCTTTTATCCAATGAGTAGCATAAAGCTTCCCACCACGCGATTGCAATTCCTGATTAAATACGTAAGGAAGTTTATTGAGTTCATAATTTCCGTCCAGTAATAAGTAATTCGTAATACTAGCGGCTCTCGCAGTAGTTTCCGTTAGCATTGCTGTGGTGCTTAAATAACCCGCCTTATTGAAGGCGTCATCAGAAGGTGCTAACAAGGTGAAAGCCCCTTGCTCCTTTACCACATTTGCAAGTCCGCCACGATTTAATGCCGCATTCATAATGGCTAAATTAAAATTATCTGCTACTACGTTCTTGATCGTATTATTGTCGATGGGTGAAGTATTACCGGTTTCTTTTTTGCAGGCGTTCAAACTGACTATTATTGACATAGCTACCAAAACCTTTGATATAAATATGTGTATGTTATAGTTCTTCATCGCTAGTTCAGTTTAAAGTCTTTAGGAATAAGCAAACGGTCTACCACATGTATTGGGCCCATCAAGGTATTGATGGTTCCCGTTATCGTACCAGCGGGATAGGAACTGCCTTTTGGCTGTACCATAACCTTACCTTCAGCATTCTTTTCAAATTGATAGGGCATGATATAAACGAATTGACTGGTATTTACTGGGTAATTTGCTAGCAGTTCATTTGTTAAATCGTTTGTATAGAAAACCGTTTTTGTACGTGCAGATTCCGCACCGAAAATCCCACTATAAGGAATCATGATCCGGCCCCAATTACGTTGGAAAGAGATGAGCGTGTCTGTTGGAAAAACGCCCACTACCGTATAAAGTGTCTCATCAAAATAAAATTCAGGTGCTCTCTCATTTAGTTTCAAAAGATCGTCTACCGATTCAAAGCCAGCTTGTCTGAAAGCATCGTTTGTAGGCGCAAAAAATGAGCTAACCCTTATGTTTGGATAATTTCCCGGAACATTCTCTACCAGATCCCAATCCACTTTGTAGTTACGCCCAGATTGACCGGGTCCTGGATCCCACTGCATATACTCTTCATAAGCTTTTCTGTACCTTAAATCATAAAGAGAATCTGTTATCTGTTGCAGTTCCACAAACATGCTAAAACGAGGATCTGCCAGCATAGCCTCCAGAAACGTTTTATCGGGAACTGGTATTGTTTCTTTTAGGGGCCAAATGTAGCCATTGCTTGCAGGCTGCGGTTCATCTACCCCCAGGGATACACTATTTACTAAAAGTTTTTCTTCTGCTATTTGTAAATAATGCCGGTAATAATAGAGATCTGCAATCGCTTGGCCCGTACCATCCCCATAGAAAAAGCTGACACGCAGTGCGGGATTTTGGAGAAGGGAGACGCCCTCGTAATTCCCCTCCTTACCTTCTAATTCTTCCTTCGTTATCTTTCCACTAAGCGTATAAAACATAAGCATGCTATCCAGTTCATCAACAGCCATCTTGTTGATCATCAATTCATTTAACCCGGCAGCTTCCATGGCACTGTTATTAGGCACCAACAACGTAAATGGCTCTTTACTCGTTGTTAACTTTAATTTCTCTTGAAAGGAGCTGCGCTTAAGTGCCGCGTTAAATAAAGTATAAGGAGACGCTTCTAAAAGTGATAAGACATCTGCCCTTACCGTATCCTCATAGGGTACCTTTTCACCTTCGGGAGGTGGCATAAATTCCTTTTTCTGGCAAGCAAACATCGTGCATAGCAAAAGGAAAGCAAACCAATATTTTCTTATAGGGTTCATCATATTTCTATTTCCAGATGTAAGAGATTATTCAGTTGATTGTGTTTTCATAGCCTGTTCGGGTAATATGACAATAGCCTCCAAGTCGTGTACAAGCCCATTCTCACAAAGGTGATCAAAACGCGATCTAATACTGCTATTAGCCATTCCCACGACATCACCCCAAGGATTGTTTGGATTCGGTTTAAAAAGAGTTATCGAGTATTTTAAAAGCCAGTCGGGCCACTCTGTTGTTGCTTGAAAGGCTAACCAATACTCGTCATTCCTAAGTTTTATGTTAAAGTTAAATTCGTTATTTATAGCGGCGAACACTTGGCGATCGGAGATAAAATAGTGCTTGCCGTACATAATATAAGCACCGAACAGGCGGTTTCCTTCGTATAAACTAGTATTTATGTCGTTTATGGTCTCTAGGTCGATCCCTTGGGCAGCAAAAGCATCGTTATTAGGGGCAAAAATGGTGAATGGTCCATCTTGTCCCAACTCATCCCAAAGCCCAAACTTTTTTAACCCTGCTACGTACACACTATACTGGGGAAGCGATTCAAGTAAGTCCTTGACAGTTTTACTCTTATGGTACTTCATCATTTTATCAATCACCTGCAATACACCATTGGCTAAGGGTACATCTTTGCGCAATACTTTGGAGCCATTGAAGTATAAGTCATTTATGGGTGTTGTGCTGCCTGGCGAAAAAGAAATTATAGAGGCATAAAGCTGATCGCCGCTCCATGTTTCATAACGAACATCCACCCCGTTGGTGGGTAAATCCGCAACCAGGAGACGTCTGTTGACAAGCACGTGATATTGTAGCGCTCGTCTCAGGCTATCACGATCCAGCTGGGTAAAATCACTGGGTCTGTGGATACCGATTTCATTAAATGCTTTATCGCCCACAGCCAGTACTGTAAAAGGCCCTTCTCCATTCAGCTCCTCGATAAGCCCGGTATACGCTAATGCCGCATAGAAAAGCCTGAAATCGTAATTATTTTTTATAAAATCGCCTGCGGGCCTGATCTGCTCGTTCGGTTGTGAAACAGAGAAATCTTCGTGTTCACAACCAAAAAGGAATAATATGGAGGCGAGGGCAAGCAGGTTAAAAATGTGCCGGCTTATGTATTGTCTTGTTTTCATCCGTTTATTTTTATGATGGTCATTCAGGTTAATAAATAGGGGAAGGATACTTACGTTGTATCGTTGTAAGATAAACCGCGCCATTAACCACTTCGATGGTATTTACGGTAGCAAACGATTGCGGGTTATTCATGCCTGAATGTATATTGACAATCATATTCGGAAGCGTGGCCCCGTTGTCTCTTGAAGCTGCTACTTTTCCATTTAACAAGCAATTCAATGCTGCCCAATTGCTCTTCGTGTCTAGATCATTTCTACCAAAAGGGTTAGTGGAAGGATCCATTCCCGGCGTAAAAAAATCAAAGCGTTGCCAGACTTTTGTTCGAATGCCATCGTCAGAAGCGTTAGCCCATAAAGGAAAACTTAGGTAAGGACTGACGGCATCTGATTGGCTGTTACGGACTAAAGAGGTTAAATATTTACCTTTGTATCCAGGTAAATAATCGAAATAGAAATCCATGTTTGTTGCCGCATCCTCCTGGTCTTTATATAAGGTCAAGAAAACATCCATTTTATCTCTGATACCTTGCTGAAATAAGGTTGTAAGATTGGAAGAAGGCTTTAGACTGGCATCTGCCTGCCAAAAACCTTCTGCGCTGTAGTTGTAAAAATTGACGTATAGCAGGGAATCGGAAAGCGATAATTTGTGGAAGTTTTCTTTGCGCAATACCATTCCATTTTTCTTTGTTTTAAAATCGCGTTGTAATAAGTGTAAAGTGTAAACCTCTTTACTCTCCAATTGCAGAACGGTATCTAACATCACATCACCCTGTAAGCGCGATTCCAGTTTGAAGTAGGGCACCTCATTCTTAGGCCTATACATAAACATGATATGGATTTTTCCTGCAGGCACTTGGGCCCAGCTGCTTAGGTCAAAACCATTGAGAATAGGGCCTACCAGCACGTTTTCCTTGCCGGGATACTCGGGGTTACTGGCTGAAGTGCTCGATCCGATATGCGATGGATATGGCGGTGCATAGGGTTCGCGAACATTTAAGAAATCACCGATAATCTCGCCTCCTACCGGCTTTCCGGCTGCATCGAGATCAGGGTTAATGATCATGCATAAAAAAGGCACCTTATTATCCTTTTCTTCCATGTTTAAGGCATAGTTAAAGTTATTAAAAACCCGTAAGTATGCCGGGTCATCCATGCGCGTATAATCTACTTTGCTACAAGCGCTAACTAACCATAACAGGCCACAAGTGAGAAGCCCAATACGATAACTTATATGCTTTTTCATCTCTTTATCTTGTATGTTTTTCATGATACTCATGGACTATTTGTTGTGTTTTATTAGAATCATCTTAGCTTTTGTAGCCCCATCATTTCCGCCCGAAGGGCCAATGAGCGCTATTGTATAAATGCCGGCTTCCTGCACTGGCACTGAACGATTTGCCTGCTCATAAAGTATTCGATTTGCCACAAACGCACTCGCTTGTAAGGGAACTATATCTTGCGCCCATACGCCCGGCACACTGGTAGGCGTAGAGCGATAGGCCATAATTTCGAAGTTCAATTGATTGTAAGAACTTCTTATATAGGGTTGTTCCAATTTGGGCATACCGGGCTGCAAGTTTTCATTGGCATCAGAATTACCTGCAGTATTTCCCGGCTGCTGTCCGTCATTCTGTGTGAACGTGATATATGGATTATCCGGCGATAGATTCAAGAAACGTCGGTGAAAATAGAATTGGAACTGAAAACGATTAAAGGTAGCATCATCAGGAGAAGTTCGTTCTACATACCAGCTGCCGCTTAAATCGTTTGCTACTATAAGTAACTGTGCTTCTCCTTTTAACCCAGCATATAGCCAAGCCGTGTAATTTTGCCCAGGCTGTACTATTAACTCGGTACTTGCAATCACTTCACCACCAGCATTCACTGCTTCTATCTTATGTTTACCTTTAATCTGATTGATATAAGCGCTTTTGTCTCCAAAAGCAATTTGCTGTGCGATAGTTGTACCGTCAATATGGAGACCGACATCTTCATTTTTCCATGCGTTTACCGCTTGTATCCTTGCATATGTGTTATTCGCAGGAACCGAGTTGTCTTCTATAATTTGAAAAGCATTCTGTAACGTACCAGCTGTCTCGTCATTTTCATTAATGAAATAATCAAAGCTTTGCGGGGTTATCACCATAGTATAAACCCCTCCGGGCTGATAGGTTTTTATAGGAGCGTACACTAAGCCAGAGGTTTCCATTAAACCTGTTGGAATAGTTGACGTAGCTGGATCAATAATCTTAAAGTCCGACAGCTCTCCGTTAGCACCAGGCACCTGTCTACCGTTTGCCGTTAGCACTTTAAACTGATAAGTACCATAGGGCATTTCGATATACTCGGAAGTTTGTTGAGCAACGCTTATATTGCTCGTAGCCTGATCTACCAGCGTCCCATCGGCAAAAGCCAAGGATAGGGCGCCCTGGAGATCTTCCTGTACGCCATTGCTATTGGAGGCGGGATTTTTGATATTCCCTGATAGGTTCACTATTCTGATTTTGAAGTGATCTGGCTTAGCCGGCGCAGTAACCCCTCTTGGAACGGCAACCATTGCAGGTTGACCTTCCATATAACGTGTCGGTAGTAGATAATAGTCAGTAGGTTGACTGTAATTATTGGTCACATTAAGCGTGAGATCTTCATCGTATAATCCCTGAAAACTTCTGGTGAACAGCTTTAATTCCAATGTTTCTTTTTGATCAAATAGGTCCTGCGGAATTGTCCATATTTTCCCAATTCTTCCATCCTCAGGAAAATAATCTGTGCCCGGATATTTATAATAATCCGGACCTTGAGGATCTCTGACGACAAAATTGGTAAGGCTATCGCCGTTGGCGATTACCTGGTTGAAGCCGGTTAAATTCACTAAGCGAACGAATGATGCAACCCTGTTATCTGTCACCGTTCGATTATCCTTTTCAACGTCCATTTTTTCCTTTTTGCAGGCATTCAGCATCAAACAACAAACCATTAGTAGCCAACAGATCGACACCTTCTTTCTGCCTTGACTTTTATTTCTATTTAATATCTTGCTCATGATTAAAACATCTTATAAGTAAAGCCGAACATAATTTCGCTTCCACGCTGAAAACTCCGATTGATATATTCATTGCCATACCATTTACCTCCTGTACCGGGATTTGCATATACCGTTTTTACTTCTGGATTAAGGATATTCTTGGCATAGCCCTTAAAGATGATCCGTTTATTGATGCGTTGACTAAACACAAAATCAAGCATTGGAACAGGTTGCGTATAGAGATCCGGCTCACCCGTCAAGTTTATCTGCACTAAGCGTTCGCCTACCATATTAAAGGTAGCCGTCAGATCTGTACCCCATTTCTTATTATCATAGTTAAGCCAGGCATTGACAGAATAAGGTGCCTGCTCAAACAAGGGACTGTTCTTTGGTGTGTATCGGTCCAATGATTTGTTGGCATTGTAACGCTCAGCAGTTTTCTTGATTTCACTTTGTGCCAACAGCAAGTTCGCACCGAGAAAGAAGTTCTGCGCTGGATCCCAAAGTCTACCAAGGTCTTTTACCACTTCCACTTCAATCCCCCATACCCTACCTCTGTTCGGGTCATTCTGGAATTGTATCGTAGGAAATTCAGGATACGTAGCCGCTAAGCCGTCCGTTTTCAGACTGAAAACTTTTACCAGCTGATTATCAATTTGCTTTCCGAAAGCAGAAACAGCGAAGACTTCCCCAGGGTTAGGAAACCACTCCCATCGGAAATCGGCATTCTTGGTTTGTTGATTGATCAACTTTGGATTTCCGACTACCAATCCCATTTGAAAGGCATCAAATTCAAATACATTGGTAATTTCTCTTAGCTCCGGACGGGCAAGCGTGGTATTGAAAGCTGCACGAAAATTCATATTATCCTTTAATGTGTAAGTCGCATTCACCGAGTAATAAGGCTTGTATCCTGTTTTATATGCCGAGTTCGGTTCGATGAACACCAGCGGGATCCGGCTGCCATCCGGACCCGCCGCAGTAAGCGATGGATCTAGAAACACACCTGCCGTATCTACTTGAGAGCCGATGTCGGTCATCTCAAAACGGACACCACCGGCAACGCGTAATTGCTTGCTGAGCTTTAGATCAAGCATTCCATAAAAAGCATTGGTTTCGTAATAGCCATTGTAATTATTGGGAGATTTTTGGCTATTGTATAAAAAGCCGCTAAGGGGCATCATTCCTTCACCTTGAGAAGCAGTAGGAAGTTTTATCCCAATTACCTCGCTACTTACCAGTCGATCCAAATTTCCCTCTACATCGTAAAGAGGCACAGCCTTGTTACCAGCAAAATTGGATCCGGGCAAGAACAGTTGGTTTTCACCAAAGGTACGTTCTCTGAAAAGATAATTGGCTCCAACTTTTAGCTCCTGTCGTAAACCGGCAATAGGAAAGGGAATGGAAAGATCCGCTTTATAGTTATAATTGTTCTCGTCCAAATTTCGCCAGCGACGCCCGTTCGGTTCTGCCTGAATGATACCATAGGCACCAAAACCATTAACATAGCCGGATGTAAGCGCATATAAATGCTCCGTATAGGTTGGTGTTTCACCGGTATTAATAGCGCCTACATTTGGCCGATTATACCATCCTCCTCCACGAGGAGTGTAATCGGCCAGCGATGCAAAACGAAAGTCAGGATTGTTTTGATTCGAAGTGGAGGAAGCCACATTGTAGCTTAATCTAGGAGAATATTCGGTCGATAAAAACTTATGCTCACCTTGTAAGTTAAAAGTGTGCAAAGTGCGATATGTTTGCTTAAGGGAATAAGTGGTACTGGCAACTTCCCCGGGCAGGCCCGTATACTCATAGCGACCTGACAAATTGGTGGCTTGTGTTTCCCCTCCCCAACTACCTAAATATTGCATACTGATTTCATGTCGCGGTGAAAAGCGATAGGTTAGCCCACCCAATACGCCATAGTTCAGTGTCTCTACACCTGTGTTTTCTTTATACGTTTGGTACTTACCCATATAGAGGCTGTTTGGTGTAATGTAATTTGGAATATTCCGAAAACTATATACATCCGGATTGCCTGTTACCACACCTTGGTAAATACTGTATTGTGTGAGGTCGCCACCATAAATATCGGTGATACGGCGGTAGTAATTTCCGCCCAATATGACTCCAAGCTTATGTTTTTTAAACAGTTGAAAACTATTGCCATAGGTAGCGGAGTACAATTGATTGGCAGGAGCTCTTTTATAAGCAGTGGTCATTACCGGATCAAAACTTTGCATAATCCCGTTAATTCTATTAACTTCTTGATAAGCGTCTGTGCTATGATTGCTGTTCGCAATTGTACGCTGTATAGAAGAGATACCACCTGGATATTGCTGCGCCAGGTTTTTGAAATCCGTTGAGAGGTTTTTGTCGTTAATTTTAGTACCTAACAAACCCATATCGCTGTTCCAAAAACTATTATATCTACCGCCCAATCCGATATTGGAATTAAAACCCGTTTGTGCGATAACCTCGAACGTCATGCTATCCGGTACGGATTTCGTCTTCAATTCTACAATACCTGCGGCAGCATCCGCGGGTTTATCCGGCGTAACGGTTTTATAGATCGTAATATTATCGAGCAGGGAAGCCGGGATCAGATCCAGTGGGATAGCGCTCCTATCAGGATCCGATGAGGCCAATCGTACCCCATTTAATTGGCCAATTACACTTCTATCACCCAGTCCGCGTACGGCAACATATTTATCATCTGTTACCGTAACACCAGCCACTCGTTGTAGCGCTTGAGTGGTGGTAATACTCCCGGTGCGCTCAATTTGCTGAGCGGAAATGGCATCTTGTACGATGGAAGAGCGTTGCCTCTCTTCTAGCACTGCTACTTCCGTATTCAAACTTCTTCGCGCCTGTACCGTGACCTCATTTAAGGCTGTGCTGGACATCTCCAATTCAACGGTTATGCTGGTCTGTCCACTTGATACCTGCACCTCTTTCTGCTTATAACCCAGATAGGTAAATATTAGTATACCTCCATTTTGTGGTACAGAAAGTGAAAAAGCACCATTTCCATCAGTTACCGTGCCAGTGGTAGCACCTTTTAACCGTACTGAAACTCCTGGCAGGGTTTGTTTATCCTGCGCGTCAACAACTTTCCCATTAATACGCATTTGGATTAGACGTGGCACTAGGGTAACAAAACCACCTGCCACCTTATAATCGAGTGCCGTACCGGCGAGCACCTGTGTTATAGCCTCTTTTACAGTAATTTGTTTGGCCTTTAAGCTGATTTTCTTATTTATGTTGTTGACTAAATCATCCCTTATAATAAAGCGGACATCGCTTTTCTTTTCAATATTCAGCAATCCTTCCTTTACGCTTAAGCCATCAATATCTAAAACAACTTTTTGGTTTAGGTTTTGTCCACGAACCCCATTTGCCATTAGCACACTCATTAATGTGAGCTGAAACACCATTAAGATAAATGAACATTTCATTAGAAAACGGAGCCTATCTTTTAAATTAATTGTTGTATAAGGACATACATATGATCCTTTTTGCATATTTTTGAACAATTAGAGGTTAGTCCCGGTAGATATTCCGGGATACACTTTGATTTCTTCAAGTCTGGCTGACGTCGAAAATCCCCAGACTTATTAGATTCTCCGTTCCCGCTACTTCGCGGGAACGCTTATTAAGTAGCATTCTCCTTTACATATCCTATCCTCCCATCTTAGTGCACATTGTTCCTGATCCGTTTGTTTAATATAGGGTTACTTTATTCTGTTCTATTTTATAGTTGAAACCCACAGCGCCTTGTAACCCTTCCATCACTTTGTTCAGCGGTACATTAGCATCAATAGTAATGGTCACTGGAATTTGCATTAACCGCTTTTTCTTAAACAGAAATTCTACATCATACCATCGCCCGAGTTCTTCGGTTAATGATTGGAGCGATCTTGCATCAAATGCCAGACGACCTTTCGTCCAATCAAGTAAGATTGTCGTTTCAATTTCCTTTAGGATAGGTGCCGTTCCTCGCGTGTATATCACCTGTTTACCCGCGGTCAGTACGCCTAAGGTCTGTTCCAAACTATCTTTGTGAAAACGATCTACCCGTACCTTACCTGTCACAACGGCAACCGCCAGCGGTTGCCCTTTTAGCGCGTCTATCTTAAAAGAAGTGCCCAACACGGTTGTTTTTACGTCATGGCTTCGCACGATAAAAGGTTGATCTATATTTTTTACTACCTCAAAAAACGCTTCCCCCTCAAGCGCCACTTCCCTGGAAGAACCCGAAAACGGCTTAGCATATGTCAGCTTACTTCCCGCACCGAGGTATACCTTTGTACTATCTGGCAATAAAAAAGTCGATCGTCTGCCTAAGGGATTAACTTGTTCTTCTATCTGTACAAGCTGTGGAGATTCGGACTTGCTTCGTTGTGTTATGAACCAAGCGACCATGGCTCCTCCCATAACAAAAAGCAGCCACATTGCAGCTGACTGCCATGGTACTATATTAAAAAAACCTTTTTGGCCTGGCTTGGTATCTGTGGAATAATTAATCTGTTCTATTACCGACTTTCTCAGTGTGTCACGTTCGGCGGCTTCCATCTTAAATGACGCTGCCTGCTCCCACTCTTCAAGCATCAGCTCCTCCAGCATTTTTTTACCTTCTTCTTGCTGTAAAAAGAGGTTAACCCGCTCCTTTTCTTCAATGGAACAGGATCCTGATAGGAATTTCTTAATCAATAACTTATCTGCAACCCGTGTCATGCAATGTGCTTTAATAGAGAAACACATCTTTTGACTGCGAGTACTATCGGTTAGAAAAAAAAAAATTGAAAGGATGGGGCTTATGGTTTGCTAATAAGCAAAGCGATAAGAATAAAGGGTAAGGCCTCTTCGAACTCGCCAAGATGTTTACGCAAATATTGAAGTGAAGAGCTCATCTGATTACGCACTGTATGTACGGATAAATTTAGTTCTTTAGCAATCTCTTCGTATGACATATTCTTTTCACGGCTCAGATAGAAAATTCTACGACGCTGTGCGGGTAAGCTGTCTAATTTCTCCTTATAGAGACGGGTCATTTCCTTATACAATAATGGCTCATCAGCAGCTTGGGTTGCTCCGGCACCTTCCTCCTTATAGCCTTCCAACGGTTGCGTGATAATACGGCCTTTTCTTAAATGATTATAAACTGCATTTTTTAAGGACTTAAAAAGATATGGGCCCAATTCCGTCTCAACTACAACCTCTCCTTTTTTTTGCCATAGACGGAGCATCACATCCATTACCAACTCTTTGGCGATCTCGGCGTCCTTCAAAAGCGAATACGTGAAACCAACCATTTTATCAATGTACCGATCAAACAGCGTGTTATAGGCCTTGATGTCACCATTCCTAAACTTTTCAATTAATTCCGAATCGGATAATGCTGCGTATACTTTAGGCATCTGAGTTGATTAAATTCAGCGATAAAGTTAGCCGCAGTAATTTATCCGTGTATTAAATGATAGTTAAGGAATTATCAATATTTCAACCCTTTTCACCTCTCTGAAATACATAACGAACTACCTAATTAGATTTTATACATTATAGAGCCCTTTTCCGAAAAAAAGTACCATTCTTCCTAAATTATTTTGAAACATCATAAATTAGCAATTTTCTTTTGTAGATTCTATAGCCGAAGGGAGTATTTGCTAATTGTTCATCAAGTATTTTTTTCAGTGGTGCGTTTTTATATTTTGCAGCTTTAGCTTTATAAGGAAACATTTCCCGTACCTCAAAAGTTATTCTACTTTCAGTATGCAATTCCAATCGAAACAATATGCTTTCGAGCCTCTCGGATGCGTAAACATCTAAATTCAGTTTT
This sequence comes from Pseudosphingobacterium sp., assembly GCA_035565175.1. GTDB lineage: Bacteria > Bacteroidota > Bacteroidia > Sphingobacteriales > Sphingobacteriaceae > Olivibacter. Next base: position 12,293 of record DATMSZ010000523.1, on the reverse strand, counting down.
TTACTTAACAGATTGTCTAATTGTTTATTCTGTGCATTGCAAAATAAGGTAAGAACTATTGCGCTCAGAAGCACATTTGTAGTTAGCTTAAAAAGAACTCCAATTGGCAGGCTCGTTGTATTTTCACGAATAAAAGCAACAATCCTGTTTGTCATTTTCTATTTACCCTATAATGTAAAAGTACAAGCATCTTAAGATATGAAAGTTAAAACAATACTAACTTTCTGTTAACTAAGAAAAAAATGAAACAGAAAACAATAAACAAAGTATTTATTTGGTTTATTAATTGCTTTTTTATACGTTTGTATTAACACTCCGAAGAATTGAAAAAAAATACTCAACAAATAAGCAGCAAAAAAATGAACAACATTCATAAAACACCTTTTTCTTTTATTGGGCGATTTTATTTATTAAACACCTGAATATAAACAAATTACTAACCATAATAAAAGGGCATGTCAATATTAGACCAGTGAACAAGATTGTAGCGACCGGAATTATAAGCATTGATTTAATTGCATATCAACAGAGATTACGCTTTGAAATGCTTGATCTTGCTCCTTACCTTTATAAGGGAATGATTATTAAGGAAAAGGAGGTTTCTGCCTTACTCATCAACAATAAAGTGTTAAGTCTACTGCATGGCGAAAGTGGAATACCAAAAGTTATTTATAAACAAATCGATAAATCATGAATGTTTTAATATTTAATGGGGCCTTGGAAAAAAGAAACCAAAGCACCTCTCAAACGATCAGCAATTATTTTAAAGATCGATTTGAAAATGCAGGAGCTAAGGTAACGGAGTTTAAGATGGCTGATGCCAGCGTACCTTTTTTTGATCTGACTTTACCCAAGATACCGCAGTCTGTCAAGATAATGGTAAACACCTTTACCCAAGCAGATATTCATATATGGCTTACGCCGCTGTATCACGGTGGCATGACCGGCATCATGAAAAACTGCCTCGACTGGTTAGAGGTCAGCAGTAAATCGACCCCCCCCTATCTTAGCAACAAAACCATTGGCTTAGTTTGTTGGGCAGATGGAGGACATGCCATGCAAGGAATAAATGCGATGGATGCAGTTGCCAAATCGCTTCGTGCATGGACACTTCCTTACTCCATCCCGGCTGTGAGAGGCCATCTCTTCAATGAAACCGGCGAGCTTCATCCCCAATATCGCGAGAAATTTAATTTAATGACACATCTTTTATTAGAATCAAAGAAGTGAGTGCTACTTAATGGGTAGCCCTTTATTTATTTTGCGAGAGCTTTTCTAATGTGAGATAGCGTTCCCGATATTTTTCCGTTTCCACTGCTGTATTTACACCTATATGCATTACTTCAGCAGCTTCTCCTTTCTTTATTGATGGCCAATTCGGAACACCCAATCCGTTAGGGTTCGTTGATTTTATAAAGTTTTCAAAATAAGCTTGCATCACAGTAGAAACTTTATAATCTTCCGGTTGCCAATCATATACCCTATTGGTAGAAAGATTTCCCAATGCATATTCAATCTCTGCAGAGTGTACCGCTCCTTTAACTTGAGGTGTTTCTTGCTTCTTTGCTTTATCTCCTTTTATAATCCCTCCAGCTAAACCTGCAACAGCATTTCCCATTTCGGCGCGCATGGCTGGCCTTGGTTTTGTATAAAGATATCGATAAATGGGACTATCACCTGTTTGGCTATGCAGATCAGCCCAACGCCAGGTACCATAAGCAATAAATTGGTCTCCAGCAAAATCCGTGGCTACTTGCTTCACATCCACCTCGCTTTTTGGTTTATACACCTGGAGTAATTCCTTTGCTTGCTCGCCAAAGCGCTCTTCTACTAACTTATTGAAATTTACTAAAGTGGGCTTCGCTTCTCCTAATAGGGCGCGATAATTCATCTCTTCTGAATTCCATCCTACCAATAAAGGGACCTTAGATTGTTCTCCACGCTTAAATATAGCTATTGGATTTTCTTTAAAAAAGTAACCATCTATGTTAACCGCAAAATTCGCTTCAGGCTTAGCCGTGAATTCCAATAGTTGCTCAGCAGGTATGGCCCGGAGCGAGGTCAAACTTTCCTGACCGATAGCTGTCGCAAAAACTTTCCCTTTCTGCTCGGCTTCTTGCAATGAAGGAAGCGGCCTATTGCCCAGTAAGGCCCCGCTTTCACCTATTGCCGCTCGAAATAGGCCTTTTGACAAGGGTGAAGCCATCTGCGCACTAACCGAAAATGATCCTGCTGACTCCCCAGCAATGGTTACTTTATTGGGGTCTCCACCAAATGCCGCAATATTTTGCTGCACCCATTTTAGTGCTGCATATTGATCTAGTAAACCATAATTGCCAGAAGCGCCATTGGGAGACTCATTACTCAATTCAGGATGGGAAAAAAATCCAAAGATGTTTAAACGATAATTGACGGTAATGGCAACAATCCCCCTGCGTGCCATACTTTCTCCATCATAGCGTGGTTCTGAGCCGTCGCCTGCAATTAAACCGCCTCCATAAAAATATACCAATACAGGCAACTTTTCATCAAGTGATTTAGCTGGCGTCCAGACGTTCAGATATAAACAATCCTCACTCATCCCGTTAGACCGGAAATTCATGTCCCCAAAAACAGGTCTTTGCATCGCTCTGGGACCAAACTTGTCGGCTTTTCTTACACCTGTCCATTTCTCAACTGCCTGTGGTTCTTTCCATCTAAATTTGCCTACAGGCGGCTCAGCGAATGGAATACCTTTAAAAGAATAAATACCTGATTCATCGTTCCCTTCTAAAATACCATCAGCTGTTTTAACCTGCAAATGCTTAACCAGATCGTTTTGCTGCGCATAAATAAAAGGTATAAAAACCATCGTAAGAAAATATACAAAAACCCTCATAATTTTAGTGATAAGAGATGCAATTTAATTAATATATAGGACAATCCGCAAAATTATTCCCATCTTACCCAATTGCCAACAAGCCAGTTGTCTTTCCCGACAGCGCCTCTATAAGAAACCTTTTCGAAAAATAGATCATAATCAGCATCTGCGAAAATGGCACCGGTGAAGGCTGGAGAATCTTGCAGTAAGCTCAATGCCGGCATGCCTTGTGTTGGATAAATTGAAGAGAATTTTAGGTCGGTAATATTACTTATCAATACATTTTGATTCTCTTCATTTGTTGCAAAAGACGTGAGCTCCGGATCGGGGACTACCTTGTCTAGTGAAATCACTTGTCCGTTTTTATCCCAAGTAAAAGCTCTTTTATTGTCCTCGCAATGCACCAAATTGTACTTAAAAGAGGAGGCATGCGCTTCCATCAATAAGGGGCGGGTTTTATTGCAGACCATTAAACCTCCTTGCGGATATTCAGCTATAATGGAGTTTTGAATTGCAAAACGAGTATTCTTTCGAATATAAATGCCCTGGTTTTGATTGGTTAACACCTTTACGATGCCATGAGATCCAATAATTGTTGCATTTGAGATAATAGGTCTTGTATACGGGGTACTACTACTGGCATCAGCATCATTTAAACTCTCTATACCATTTGCTCTCAACGCCCAATCTGAAACGCCTGTACGATAAGAAACGATGAACTGAAGCCTGCCTTTATACCCCAGATCAAAATCATAATCGTCATCTCCATTATTATAAGCGATTAGGTTTTTTGCATTTACGGTCCCACCTAAGAACTGAAAAGCATCATCACGGGAATGACTTACCATGATATGGTCAACAATAGTTGATGAACCCACAGCAGCCAAACACAATCCACTAGCCTTATCAATTCCCCATTCGTCTTCTCCTTTTGGATTTAAACCGCCACTGTATTCAATCCTTAAATAGTGGATACTCCCCGAGTTATCCGCGGTATTGTTGCCTCCGCAGATAGCTTCTTTATAATTCTCTAAACCTGGAACATTTAATCTTTTAGTATTGACTGGTGCATTTCCCAGAATTACGATGCTCCCCCAGTCTCCCGCTTGCTTATCCTTTGCGGAGGACGTAAACACCACCGGACTCTGCTCAGTACCATTTACCATTATCTTAGCCCCTTGTGTGATAATTAAACTCCCTTTGTTAAAGGTTGAGTCTGATTTTTCAACGAATATGGTAACACCCGCAGGAATAGTCAATACCGCATTATTCGATACAAAAACCTGTCCTCTCAATAAATAACTTGCATTTTCATTTAAGGTAATATCAGAAGTTATCACACCTTGGAGGGTATCTGTCAGTGTATTACCCATCTCCTTAATGTCGGTGTCCTTTTTACAGGCGGATAGGAATGCAACAGATAAAATGAAGAAACAAATAGCACGCATCATGATTATAAAAGTTAATGGCAATAAATAAAGTTGAAAGTTACTTGCGGTAAATTTATCCAGCTTTTATACTTTATAACTCCTTTAAAGGCTTTTTGTATAGGATAACGAGAAAATATGAGAAGAAAAACTTATTGCCGCCGACTCGATTTTAGCTACGTTTGTTTTATACAATTCAGCTAAATTATGAACCAGGTAGTTGCACTAAATATTCTCAATAACAAGACGCAACTCTTCTTTTAGCTTTTTAATTAATGGTAAATAATAATGCAAACTAACGGAAGAATCCGTTTCTACTTCAAAGGCCGCTTTATAGAGAATTGGAAAACCAAACATTAAGGCAGTACCCCTAACTTTATGTGCGCTATGTTTTATCGCACTTAAATCTCCCTGATCAATATAGGTATCCAGTTCAATCGATGTTTCTTTTAGCGACTCTTTCGCTACCTCAATAATTTCGTTTGCATCTTCCAATTTTATCTCTAAAATGCTTGCTAACCGCTCGTTAACATGTTGAAAAACATTTGATCCGGTTTTTAAAACAGATGTATACTTTTCTAAATCTTCAGCTAACCACTTTTCCAAAATATGCCTCAATGTTTCTTGTAAAACAGGTTTACTTAAATAATCATTCATCCCCAATTCTAAACATTTTTCACGCTCTCCATTAAGAATTCCAGCAGTGATAGCAATAATCGGCACTTGTTTCCCAAAAGCAAGGTCCCTAATACGAGTGGTTAACTCATACCCATTTAATCTGGGCATTTGAATATCAGTTATCACCAATTTGGGTTTGAATTCTTTAAAAAGTTTTAACGCTATTTCTCCATCTTCGGCCTCTATTAGACGAACACCTGGAATAATATTATTAAAATAGGATTTCATAAGCAACATATTCGCGGCATTATCTTCAGCAATTAATATGGACCCTTCCGTACTACTCGAAGGTTTTGAATGCTGGTGAGGCGAATGGGCTTCTTTTTCATACAGCTGTCTAGAATCATTATCTGCTTCGGAGAGATTCGGTTTCAGGATCAAATCAAAATAAAAAGTACTTCCTTCCCCTTGCTTACTTTCAAGAGCTAGCTTGCTTCCCATTAAGGCTAATAATCTATTTGAAATCGTTAGACCTAATCCTGTGCCTCCATATTTTTTTACATCTGTAGGATTTTCTTGGGTGAAGGCTTCAAATATTTTCTGTTGATTTTCCAAAGCGATACCGATACCCGTATCAATGACTGAAAATCGAAATTTTTGTGATTGTTTACCAGTTTGTACCTCTAATACTTCTATCTTTAATTCAACAATTCCCTCTTCTGTAAACTTTATGGCATTACTCAATAAGTTGAAAAGTATTTGTCGTAAACGCAATACATCTCCAAATACAAGTTTGGGTAAACTGGGTGAAAGATTTGTCCTTAAATTTAAGTTCTTTTTTAAGGCTTGGTAGTTTAAAATCTCTACAACCTGATTGCTAAGTTCATACAGGTTGACCTCTTCTATCTTAAGGTCTAATTTCCCTGCTTCGATTTTTGATAAATCTAAAATATCATTAATGAGTTCCAATAGGGCATTTGCCGATTGAAATACGGTTGTCATGTATTCGCGTTGCGTTTCCCCTAAGTGTGTTTTCAACAGCAAATCAGTAAATCCAATAATTGCGTTTAAAGGTGTGCGGATTTCATGACTAATATTAGTTAAGAATTCCGATTTGGCATTATTAGCGATTTCCGCCTGTTCCTTAGCTTGTTTTAAGGAGATCTCGTATTCCTTTTGAGCAGAGATATCCTGAACTATTGAAAGAATTAATTGACGGCCTAGTTCATCGGTGATAGACACCCCGTTTAACGCAATAGGAATACGCTTACCTCCTTTGCTTAAGCTTTCTTTTTCATAATGATCAAAACGACCGCTTTTCTTTAAACTATCCCGCCTGATCTGCTCCTGTTTATCATATTCATTAGGCGTTAAATCTTTAAATGTAAACGATAACATCTCCTCCTTGCTGTATCCTAAGAATGTTAATAGCGCTTCGTTTACTTCAATAAACCTACCTGTTTCAAAATCAGCAAGTGCTATCCCAATCGGACTGTTATCAAAAATACTCTTGAATTTTTTATTTAAGGTTATTAGTTCTTTTTCAGCTAAAACTTTAGCCGTCTCATCTCTACAAAGCACAATTACTTTATCGCTTTCAAAAGGAACAATCCTTGCGTTATAATATCTTTCTGTATCGTGCATGGTTAAACTATAAGTGAATTCCACTAATTTATTTAACCTAATTGCTTCAGCAATTTCTTTATCTATTTGTTGTCCAAGTTTTTTGGGAAAAACATCCCGAAAATTCTTGCCTAAGAAAAAACTGGGTTGAGAATATAAATCTTGATCTTGTGCTTTGTAATCTAAAAAAGTTCCTTCTTGAGTAAGTACGAACAGCAGATCCGGAATGGATGCAATTAAAGACCTAGCATAAGATTCGCTTTTTGTAAGCTCCTCTATCAATTGTTTTTCCTTCGTATTTTCATAATGAGTTCCGTACATCCACAGGGGTTTCCCGTCTTCTGTCCACGTTAGTACCTTACCTTGCACAAGTAACCAAATAAGATGCCCTTCTTTGTGTATCATCCGCATCTCGCATTGATAAAAATCTGTCGTGCCGTTAAAGTAATCGATCATAGCATCTTCAGCTTTTTTTGCATCCGCTGGATAGATATAGTTTCGCAAATCGTCTGCAGAACATGGGAATATTTCACTTGGATTATATCCAATAAAACTGGCCCACTGCTCATTGAAAATTATTTCGCCCGTTTGAATATTCCACTCCCATGTGCCTAATTTGGCCCCTTGAATAACATAATCAAGACGTTGGCGTTCTTTTATTAAATTAATTTCGGCACTTTTCCGTCCATTAATATCTTGTATAAGCCCATAAATTCCAACACATTCTTTTTCTTCGAAGACCGGTATCCCTATTATTCTCACCCAAACCAATTCCTTTTTTTTGGTGAGAATCTGGAATTCGCTATCCATTTTTTCTTCTTTATTCAATATCGAGCTTTTTACCTGCTCCAGCAGAGATAAATAGGCTTCTTTATCTTGAAAAAAATGAATATATTCTTCTATTGAAAGCTCCTCATTACTTTTCAGACCATGAATCTCTCTCGCTAATTTATTGCATTTTAGTTTTTTTGTCCCAAAATCTATACTCCATGTACCTATACGTGCCGTTTCGCTTGATTTTTCAAGCATCAATTTTGTTCGTTCTAAAGAGAGGAGTACGTTATTTTTCCAGTTTTCAGCGATAAGAGCCAATGCAAACACGCTAATTATTAAGCCAATGTTTGAGAGCAACATGTGTTCTGTTTTTAAACGTTCTTCAATAAGATTGGGAAAGCGATAGTTCAATTGCGTTAATACTGAGAAAAGGATTAATACCAATAAAACAACACCAAACCATGATTTGGTAGACCTGTTATTCCCGATTAACAGAACAGAAACAAGTGGAGGTAATAGTAACCAAGGCGTGATAGGAGAAAGCACGCCTCCAGTAAAGTAGATCATTGGCGTAATGAAGCCAATACCTATAAGTCCAATTAGTAAATGAAGCGACAACCGTAAACTCCAAATCTTCTTGGTAACAACGAACCTTAAACTAAGTAAAGGAACTAAGAAAAGGGAAAGTAAAAATAATTGAAGGCCATTATGAAACAAACTAAAAATAATAAAGTATGAGATAACCAGCAGCGCGCTTAAGTCGATAAACCTAAGCAACATTTTTTCTTTTGATAAAAAGATTTCTTTAATATTCAAAAGCTTATTTATCTGCTGAATAAGTTTCATCGTAATAGGTTATAAGACTTCTAAGTATATCACACGCTAAATCATGCGCAATATAAAGGAATTGACGTAATTTGGCGCATCATTTTTAATCATAAATTTAATACAAATTTCACTATCTATGTATATGAATGGTTACCCTTTATTTTTGTATATTTTATCCTTTTAGCTCAATACGGCTTGTTTTTCACTAAATACAGCTTAGATTATTGCCCAATGTAATCATCTGCCTACGGTAGGAGATGGCGTAAAGCTTACTATTTTCTTTGCAATTGGGCAACATAATTGATAATTATTTTTTATTATAATGAAACAACACCTCTACAGTCTGAATTTTATACTCCTATGCTTAAGCTCTCTTTTCTTTTCGGCGAGCTTTAACATGCTTATACCGGAATTACCCTCTTATTTAAGTGCTATTGGCGGGGCAGAATACAAAGGATTAATTATTGCTCTATTTACACTTACTGCAGGCATCTCAAGACCCTTCAGCGGCAAATTAACGGATACTATTGGTCGTGTGCCTGTTATGGCTGTAGGCTCTATTATATGCTTTATTTGCGGCTTTCTTTATCCAATATTGAGTACCGTATCAGGTTTTTTATTTTTAAGGCTGTTACATGGTTTTTCTACAGGGTTTAAACCAACTGCCACGGCCGCCTACATCGCAGACATCATACCACAAGCCCGATGGGGGGAGGCTTTAGGCATACACGGGCTGTGCTTTAGCACCGGTATGGCAATCGGACCAGCGATAGGAAGTACAATACGCGCGTATTTCTCCATTGATATCTTATTTTACTCATCTTCTCTATTAGCCTTTCTATCAATCGCCATTTTGCTGAACCTCAAAGAGACCTTGATAAAAAAACAAAAATTCAAGGTATCCATCCTTAAACTCACAAGACATGACATTATAGATCTGAAAGTACTACCTGCAGCGATCGTTACCCTGCTCTCCTATTTTGCTTATGGTGCAATCTTAACACTCATCCCAGACTGGAGTCAATATATAGGAATTGCCAATAAAGGACTTTTCTTTATGGTGTTCACTATTTCATCTCTATTTATAAGATTTACCGCCGGAAAAACTTCCGATAAATATGGAAGAGTAAAAGTTATTAAATTTGGTTTAATCATACTGATAATATCACTCTTAATAATCGGATGGGCTCACAGCATGTTTAGCCTTCTTTTTGGCGCCACCATTTACGGAATCGCAACGGGTATACTTTCTCCTGCTACTAATGCTTGGACAGTAGATCTTAGTCATCCCCAACATCGAGGCAAAGCCATGGCAACCATGTACATTGCATTAGAGGTAGGTATAGGTTTAGGCGCTTTATTATCAGGATGGTTCTATCAAGACAATATGCAGAGAGTGCCCTTGCTAATGTATGGATCAGCCGTAATTGCATTCAGCGCTTTGCTTTATTTACTATTTTTCAAAAGGGAAACAGAACAGTTATAGAATTTATACTTTTGTTTAAATATTTTATTTATGCGCGAATCTTTAAGATACCCAATTGGACAATATGAAAGGCCTACGGTGATTACAGCGGAAGACCTTGAACAATATATTGACATCATTGAAACCTTCCCTTCAGATATAGCAAAAGAGGTTTCACATTTAAATGAAGAACAATTAAACACCCCTTATCGCGATGGCGGATGGACTATAAGACAAGTGGTGCATCATTGCGCAGATAGCCATATGAATAGTCTCATTAGATTTAAACTTGCTTTAACGGAGGATGAACCAATTATAAAACCGTACCAAGAAGATCGATGGGCTGAATTACCCGACGGAAAAAAGCTACCTGTAAGTCATTCTATTTCCATATTAGAGGGTCTTCATGCGAGATGGGTTTTCTTGTTGAAATCGATCAGTCCGACAGACTTAAAACGCACCTTTATACATCCTGAAAGTAAAAAAATATACATGTTAGATGAAAACATCGGCCTGTATGCATGGCATTGCCAACATCATCTAGCACATATCACCGTCATAAAACGACAAAACAATTGGAAGTAATATTTATTAACACTAGTCATGAAGGTATTCCAACAATCGGTACTATTGAATAGTAAAAAGCGAGGTTTCCATCTAATTACCCACGAAGTTACCGCGGCGATTCAGCAACTAAAGAACATCAAGATCGGCATATGTCATGTTTTCATACAACATACATCCGCTTCACTTTGCATTAATGAAAACGCGGATCCTACCGTACGCCAAGATTTTGAGATGTTCTTTAATAAAATAGTGCCTGAAAAGGATCCCAATTATTCACATACTGATGAAGGATCAGATGACATGCCCGCCCACTTGAAAGCTGCATTACTAGGCAGTTCGGTTACAATTCCCATTACAGACGGGGAACTTGCCTTAGGTATTTGGCAAGGTATATATCTGTGCGAGCATAGAAACTATGGCGGAGCCAGACAGTTAATTGTTACGGTCTGGGGAGAGTAAATTAAAAGATTCTCCTTCCATATAAACCTTTCCTTCTCCTTCTAGCCCGATGGCATGGTCGGTTTTCTCTTTACCTAAATAATAAATATTATTATTCAAATGAAGATCTTTCGGGTTAACTGAAATCACCGTGCTAGCATAAACGCTATCTAAATCTGAAGCGAGTGTATTACCAATGATTTTCAGATTTTGAGAGCCCCCATCTTTAATACATGTTAGGGATGCCGCAATTTTATTCTCCTTTATCAAGACGTTATTTGCCTTATTATCTACATACAAAGCTAAGGCATCTTGATGACTTGTTTGAATCTGATTACCGCTCAAAACTGCTTCGCTAACCCTCCATAAGGTAATAGCTCCTTTTGGTGAGCTACTAGAGATCTTATTATCTTTAAAAATAAGTCGCCCATCCATATTGACATTAATGTTTCCTTTTAAATCATTGGCAAACAATACAAGACTGTCAACCGAGATGCCATTTGGAAAAGAGAGATGTCTTATATAATTAGAATCAAGCGTTAATTTCTTTGCTTTTACACTAGCTAATAACCTAACCTCTGGAAAAGTGTTCTTATATAAACGGATATGGCCTAAATTGCCAACAATTTCTGCCACATTATCAGCATCATTCGCCAATACATCAATCGCATCGCATTCTCGAACGTACACAGCAGGCCTGTTACTCTCTTCTGACTTATTATTCTTTACTATTACATTCCGTAAACCTACTAATGTTGCAATACCTGATCCATCACGTGTTCTTTGCCCTTTTACCCATCCATTGTTTTTGCTAACATTTTCCTGTATGACCGCCTGTAAGTCCACTAATCGTTTTTCGTCAGGGTTGTTGATGTCGATCGCATCAGCAGCATTCGCTTCTAGTATATTATGAGTTATCTCATAGTTTTTCTCAATGCCCATACTTCCAAAAGCAACCTGTATCCCGCTCATGCCATTGTGGTGAACATAATTGTTTTTAATAACAATATCTGTGCAACAGTGAAAAAAAAGACCGTTCTCTCCATTATGATGAATGTTACTATTTACGATCTTTAAATTATGCGTGGTTTGAGCGCGAATACCAGTACCCCGTTGATAATAGACGGGATCATTCCGTTCTTTTCCAAAATAAGATATCTCGGCATTTACAATATTTACGTCGTCGCAAGCATATAAATATATACCTGCAAAAGAGAGCAGTTTAGTAGAATCGCCTTTCAGCTTAACATCCCGAACCGTTACATTCTTGCAATTATTAAGGTAAATCGCTTCTCTATTAACCTCTGCATTAAACGTAAGGCTAATATTGTTCACTTTATCCCCATAAAACATGGGGGATTCAGAGTACTGCTTGCTAAAAGAAAAATTTTCGGTAGTATCGGGAGGCAACTGTTTAAAGAGCCCGGCAGAATAAATACTCACCCCACTTTTTAAACGAACGCTATGGATATTATACACCCCTTTTGGTACCTTAACCGTATCACCTGGCTTGGCTTTATTTATAAGACTTTGTATATATTTTGTATCATCCTTGTATTTTGTTCTCGTATTTTTTGCCTTTACAATATTGTAATTAACTTTTTTTTCCTGACCTAAAGTACATTTTAAACCGATCGCTGATAATAAAAAAAAGGAAGCTGCAACTAATTGTTTATTCATCTGTACGTTACGT
>DATMSZ010000522.1:0-16946 GCA_035565175.1 Pseudosphingobacterium sp. | reverse complement strand
TCGACAATGGACTGCAAGGATCATCTACAATGTGGCCCGTTAAGCCTTCAACAAGCTCGGCAAGCACTAGCTTTATTTCGTCAATGGTCATCTTTATTTCTTGTCGTTAAACGCCTTCTTTATTAATCACTAAAGCTAGCCGACTAATTCGTTAGATACAATTGTTCAAGTATACAATTGCTTACACGGCAAGGAATTGTGCACGTTGTTGTTCGGTTCACGTATTTATGCAATGCTTTTATAGCAAACGGGTTGCATTGGCTAATCACATTACGAATGATCGTAGATGTTCCGCTCAACGCATGGCCAAATCGTTTAACGAAGGGTGTCTGTGCGCTCTTAGTACTTGTTACATTAATATTATTGAAGCGTTCAGTTGGCTATGGCAGGCGATTAAAGTGTAATTTGATAATCAACTGGGAATAATTGGGTAGACTACTGGCGGTATATGTTGTGTATTTTATGTGCGCTGCTCCAGTGATGGATGTTATAAGACGCGGAAGTGATGGTTTGTGAGATAGGAGTGGGACAGAATTGTTCAGGAGTGAACAACCGCTGTTCACGTTCTTGATGTCACCGTTTTTTTGTTTTTCGGTGGCTAATTTTGTTTTGGTAAAGGATCGGTGCATACCGGGATGGGAAGATCCTGAGATCAACGATAGGGTTCTGTTAGGCATAGATCTGCAAAAATAAAAATTAAATAAAAGCAAATAAATATGAGAACATCTAAAAGTAAAATGCCGTCTTCACGTCATGGGCACGTTTTTTCACCAGCTTCACGGGCATATAATGCTTGGGTGGATGGAAAAATTGATGACGGAGCCTTAAACCAGCGAGAATCAGGGAAGTTTTTTCCCGAAGTTGTAGGTGGATTGCTTGATCCACTTGCTCCAACTGATGTTATGAGTGTCACCCCTCCTGCTGATGGAGATTTAGGTGGCCTAGGGCAATTCACAGGAGGATTTCTTAATGAGCCGGGAACGCACTGGAAAAAACATGAAGTTGCACCAGGAGAGGTGCTAACGGTATCTTGGAACTATGCGATTGGGTTTAACCATCGAACACGCCGATGGAAATATTTTATTACTAAAGATGGCTGGGACCCTCATCAAGTTCTCAGCAGGGCTCAGTTTGAACCTAATTTTTTCTTTCAAGTTGAACTTGGTTATCAGCCTTATCACGAGCATTCGGAAGAGCTAACACCTCCAGTGCCTACTGTTCATGAAGTTCCTTTACCGAACAAGCAGGGGTATCACGTGCTATTTGCAATATGGGAAGTTGCAGATTCAGGTGCCGCATTTTATCATATTATTGACCTCAATTTTAGCGGTGAAGATGGTGGAGGCGAACGGCCGGAGACACCAAAAAACCTGAAGGCAGATGAAATTAAAGAAAGAAGAGTTAGTCTAAGCTGGGATCATTCTGAAGGGTTATTGCCTATTGAAAAATATAGAATAACTCGAGATGGGCTGAGCATGGTAGAGATAGATGCTGCTCTATCATCATGGACAGACAACGGAGTGCTACCAAGCAGTGAATACACCTATTTTATTAGTGCCGTTGGTTTTAATGGCAAGGAATCTTTGCCAAGTCCCGCTATCAAAGTCCATACGCTCAATGATGATGGTACTACAACACCTCCTGTGCCCCCTTCCAATTTGCACACAATGAGCGTTTCTGAAAGTTCGGTTAGTCTGATGTGGGGAGCATCATCAGGCCATAATCCGATAGCATCATACCATATATATAGAGATTGGTCCAAAATTTCGGAAGTTCCCGGTAGTCTAAGAACTTATAATGATAATGGCTTAATGTCAAATACAGAATATCGTTATTATGTTATGGCTAAAGATTCCAGTGGGCTAACATCTTCTCCAAGTGATATTCTTACCATAAAAACAAAAGAAACAGGCGGCGGGGATTACCCTGAATGGACATTAAATACGCCTTATGCGGTAAATGATAAAGTAAGCTACGGAGGGCATGTCTACAGTTGTATGCAAGGTCATATTTCATATGCTCCTGACTGGAATCCGGAAGCAGCAGCTGGTATACTTTGGCAGAAGCTATAATAAAGAAGAGTACTATATCGAGTCGTTCCAAAATAGGTCGATAAGTTACATAATAAAATTACGTTAAAGGGGCTGTCTAAAAAGCCCCCATTAATAAAAATCCCCGACACTTTTTCAGTATCGGGGATTTTTATTGTTTGTCCAAAAAAAAACAGTTATTTAGGTGCACCCAAACAATATGGCAAACATACTATTCAAAGCATTACCATCCAACAGTCCGAGTCTTTTTTCGGAGGACATTTATGGAAAGATAGGCTCCAACCATCCGGTACGTCTGGTGAACGAGGTTGTCGATAAGTTGAACATCGACCATTTATGCGTTGAATGACCGGATGAACAATAGGTGGTGTGGTAGTAAAAAGCCTGTTTGATTTTCTATGAAATCTATGCAACAATGTATTCCCGCTACTTTAGTGCGGATTGAGAGATATTCGTCTATGGAAGGGTAACCATCCCCTGGCCTTGTATTTATTGTCTGAAGCGAGCCCATCAGAAAAACAGTTGTTGCTTTGAACAAAGCGCTCCAATCAACAGCAGTTATCTCATATTATTTTTACCTGTTGTAACAGTTTGTTGTCATATTTTTTTATCTTATATTTACATAACCAATAAGGAGAATGCTCGTTTCAATTAAATCGATACCTCGCTTACTCAAACATCATGGAGAATAAAGTGAAAAATTATCAAAACTGGGTTGCATTTGAAAATAGCAACATTTGGTCCGACAGAAGTATTCAATCAGGAGAGCGGCTTGTGTCATGCTTAATTGATGATAGTACCGAAGAAATTATGGAAAAAATCGTATATACAGCCGATTCTGAGTATAATATGTATATGTGGACGAAACATTTCTGCGACAAGATCAATGATGCAAGCGAGGTGCTGAAAGCGGGTGTTACGGTTACTGACACATTTATTGAAGTACTGGCCAGTCAATACCGGAATATGCTTTGGTCTAAGGTAAACAGCACGACACGAGCTTTTGCAACCACTTGCCATCTTAATCACTGGTTGGATAACGGAGAAATAAATTCTAGCAGTGGCCTGCCGGCAGGCATGCTGCTTATTGTTGAAGTCAGGAGTAAAGGTAAACAGGTTCTCTATGAGAAGCTAACATACCAAGTTCCTCCGCAACACACCGGCAGATATCATTGGCCGTTTCAGCTATGCTGTTTTGTGAACGAAAAGGCTCTCTTTGCCCGTGCTGGTGAGAAAGATGAAGATACAAAGCTGTTTAAACCGCTAGGAAGCAGCTACCGAAACCACTTCTGGTCTCCAAACAGGTCGAACCTTGAAATCACTATGTCTTTTGACGCTACGGAAGCGTTACATAACGATGCCGTGCACGTTTACGCAAATATTCTCGCGTTTGTAGACAAGTGGTCTCCTCCTTCCCAAGAAAAGATTGATGCCTGGATGCGCCAGTTTAACAATGGCAAGTTTAATGATATCCAGTATCCTGACCAAAATGCAGGTAAGAACATTGATCCGCTCTATGAACATCTAAACAGAGCCAGGTCGATTGCGAAATTCGCCCGCCGGCAAACAGCCGGCTCTAATGTTGATTACACGGCCGTGGCTATCGATATCTTAAAGGTCTATGCTGATACAAACTATATGACCCATAATTGGTGGGAACGACGGATAGGACTCGCCAAGATTGTCGCTGAGAGCATTATATTGCTCGCAGATACTCCCCGTTCTGAGAAACTCTTTGAGGTAGTGAAATATCTACAGGGAACAAGCAATGTCTACCCTGGGATGACGGGGGCCAATCAAGCAGACTTGGCGTTTATCCAGCTACTCTGGTCAATCGGCGCTTGGAGAAATTCCCATGAGGCTTCGTATTTAGGTCACGTGTTCGCAACGTCTGAAGCCATTTCTGCGCTATGCCGAATCATGCCCAGACATGACGAGAAGGAAATCCCAAGTGTTGGTATCTGCAAGGATTATTCCTATAATGAGCACAACTATCAAAAATATAGTCAACTATATGCCACCAGTTATGGAACAGTGTTTTTAACAAATATTTTTAGGTTTCACGCGTTCCTTGTAGGCTCGTTCGAGCTTCAACGCAGTGCACTGCTCACGATTGAACATTTTTTAATTAAGGGCATGGGGTGGTTCGGCTACGCCGGCTACTTTGATTTTCACCCTAGTGGAAGGGCTATCAGTAGAGGGATGAACGGTAATGTATTATTGAAGGACTGGTGTCAAATGCTAAAGGAAAGCAATCCTGAGTCACCGGAAATTCTGGACGAGCTGATAAGGAGAGCAGAGGGTGACGAAACTCAGAATAAATATTATTTAGGAAATCGCGCCTATTGGGTAAATGACTACATGAGCCATTTTGCTAAAGATTTTTGCCTTTGGGTGAAGAATGTTTCCACAAGAACCGTCGGAACAGAATCCGGTAACGGTGAAAACCTCAAAGGCTATTATTTGGGAGCAGGAAGCTGTTTCATTTCGATAACAGGATGCGAATATAAAGATAGCCAGTGCTTATGGGACTGGCAAAGAATTCCTGGTACAACTGTTGAACAAGTGCCTGGATTTGATTTCCCATTAGTTGAATGGGGAGAAAACGCTATGGGAAGTAACGACTTTGTTGGCACCGTGAGTAACGGCACAATAGGCGTATCCTCCATGATCCTTGATAAGAGACGCGTTAATGGGGCTAAAAAGACGGTTTTTAGCTTGGAAGATAGAGCTGTTTTTGTAGGCTCTTCAATAGACATTTCAAATGCTCAACACACCGTCGTCACAAGTGTCAACCAATCATGGCTCAGAGGTGAGGTCATTATCGATCGTGGTGGGCATCGTGAGACTTTGAAAAGGGGGGATAGAATCGTTTCCAATGAGATAACCGAAGTGATACACGATGGTTTCCGATATAGCTTTTCGGGCGATCAACTGGTAGTCGTAGAAGCTATGGAAAAAACCGGTTCCTGGTATGATATTAACAGAGATAAATCTCCGGATCTGATTACCGGTGATATCTTTTCTATCTGGATAGAGCACCCGAGACCCGGTTTGGGTTACTACGCCTACCAGATTACCAATGAACTGAATGATAAGTTCATTGACCACACGTTGGTGTCATATACCGATGATGCGCACATTTATACAGCGACCGACAAAGCTAGCGCGGTCGCCATTATTTTTAATATAGGTAAGACATTCGTATCCTTATCGTACCTAACCATTGAGGCGCAGACACCAATAGGCTTTATTGCAAGCAATCCTGACGAAAATATCCTGTATCTTACCGTCGCCGACCCGACTCAGAAGCTAAAAAGCGCCGATTTTGATATTCAATGGGGCGAACATCGTTTTTCTAAATCTCTCGCATTGCCGGAGCATAATGATGAGCGGGGGATGAGTGTTACATTCAAGCTGACGAAGGAGGGAGGGAAATGCCATGCAGCCAGGATTGAGACAATGGCGAGCGGGTAATCTAACGAACTTTCTGTTGGAGGTGGTTACAGAAACGTCAGTTCCTTATATCTCCAAACATGCTCTTCTGGATGCGCACCCGTTTACAAGAACGAGCAAAATTCGTGGCCTGGGTTGCTTCTGATGGCTGAGCTTTTTATCGTGGTAGGCCGAAAAATGCAGTTTCCGGAGACCATGCCACTCCTTTTGAAACAAAAAGAATTTCCTGTTTTGCAGTTTTAAGGTCATTGGCAATTGACCATACTTTTGTCTTTTCTCTATGGAAAACCTACCATAGTGCGGCAACATACACATAAATAAACCTTACCTCATGCTGTCTCCATTATATTCAGTATTCAACATGGATGCAACGCCGAAATTTGCCTAGGTATTGAGGCATGCTGCCGTTCTGTTATGAATTCTAATTCACAAACAGGAACAATAAAATGAGCATTTATGGATATGACTAAAATCAAAACTTAAATTTTATAGTAGTTCAGTAAAATACGTTCAAACATTCAACAGTTTTCGTATGATGATAAAATGGTTATTGTGTTGAAAAATGAAAGAAAGGTGCTTAAAATCAAATGCTTATTGTTACAATTTCAATGAGAGAACAGGAGCGTCTGTCTGTATAATCAATTGAACATAAATGTGGATTTGTTATGGCAAATTCTCTTAATCGGCAGCGTATTGTATAGGTATTTGATGGATGTATATACATAACTTCCCGATTAGTCGTTCCATTTGGTGGGTTTTTTCCCGTAGGAATACACGATAGTAGGTAAAAAATGTTTTTAGGGAACATTTTGGATGGTCGGCATTCCAAAGGCCTTTTTTTTTAGACAACTTGTTATAAATTAGTAAAATAATGCTGTATACAATTAAGGATGGCAAGAATAAGTTAAGGATGTCATTGAAAATGATTTAGAAAAAGAAAGTGCCTTAAAATGATACTTTTGGACATCCTTCTAATGTTTTAAAAATGGCGATAAATAAGTCTTAATAACTTGCATAAAATAAAACTGATAATTATAGAATAACTTTAAACAACAAACTGTTTCCGCAAAGAGAGAAGTTCTAAAACTGCACCTCGAAAAGTCTGAAGGTATAAAATCTACCGGTACGTTTACTTCCTCATGAGTAGGAGTTGAAGGTACTTTAACCACTAAATTTAACACAATGATTATTAACAAAACTATTATTAAGAAAATTCTCAACGTCGATGATTATTATTTCAACGTGTTTATGTCGATCTCGGAATCTCTCACCGGATTTACTGTGAACGAATTACAATCTACCGGTTTGGCAGAGATCTATTACAAATATATTTTAGCTCAAATGGAAGCGCCAACTTTCATTGAATTTCTAAATATTTCAAAAATGATCTTAGAAAATTCTTACAGCCAGGATACGCTTAACCACTCCATTGTATCCGAAATCATGGTTGATCCCGGAATGCGGGATATGGCAAGCCATATCATCACCATGTGGTATTTGGGAACTTGGGAAGGGACTTATGTGAATGGTCTTTCTTACAAAGAAGGCCTTGTTTGGAATATCATGCACGCTAACCCACCGGGAGCTAAACAGCCGGGTTTCAAATCGTGGAGTGTTAAACCAGTAAAAAGTAATGCATGAGCCAGTTAAACAATTTACCAAGAAAAGATGTGATCATCGTAGGAACGGGGATCGCTGGATCATTAATAGCAAAACTATTAACCGATCATGTATTTGATACAAAAAAAGGCAAAATGATTTACCGTACCGAAATTGATCGGCCGGAAGACGCAAGAGAATTATCTGTTTTAGTATTCGAAGCAGGTTTAGAAGCGGGGCTGGAACTTGATTCGGCATCATCGATGACGACTTATAATGAATATATCAGAACGTTTTATATGCAGGAAGCCAAAGTTCCGAATTCTCCTTACCCGAATTTGAAACAAGCTCCATCACCAGATGTGTTGGATATAGCACCGGTCATTCCACCATTTCCGGATAAAAAAGGGTATTTGGTTCAGTTCGGTCCAGTGACCTTTGGTAGTGATGCCATTCGTATCGGAGGTGGAACAACGCTTCATTGGTTGGGAACCACTCCAAGAATGCTTCCAAATGATTTCAAGCTTACTGAAAAGTATGGTATAACAATAAGTAAACCTAATTCCAAGAAAAAAATAAACTTGGATTGGCCTATAGATTACGACACGCTAAAACCGTATTATGAAATGGCTGAGTTTGAAATCGGCGTTTCGGGAAGTGTTGCTAAACAAGAGTATCCCATGTCTGAAAGCATAGAAGAATATTATGGTAAAGACTATGTTTTTCCGATGGAAGAAATTCCCCAAAGTTATTTGGATCAAAAGATCATTGCTAGTCTTGCCGGCACGACTGTTCAGCTGAACTTTGAAAATTTTCCACTGACAATGGTTCCGTCGCCTCAAGGAAGAAATGCTACCCCCAACCCTGCCTACGGAAATTCAAAAGTGATCAAAGCAGAAATAGCGGATTCAGGGTACAAGTTGATATTAGATAGTTCAGAAAAGGAAGAGTATAAAGCGTTGGGTGCCGTTTGGAATCCATACATGGGAGAGCGTTGCGAAGGAAATGCATCGTGTGTTCCGATTTGTCCGGTTCAGGCGAAATACAATGCGCTGAAAACGTTGAAAAAGGCGCTCTATAAAGTCAATAAAAACGATAACCTTCAAAGACATCCACACATTGAAGTGAAGGCGCAAAGTGTTGTTTACAAGTTAAGTGTTGATCCTGAAGATCATGACAAAATTTCAAAAGTTCATTTGAGAAGGTATATCTCAAAAGAAAAAACAGATTTTATCGAAGAAGTTATTGATACCTCAGATTCTATCGTGATTCTTGCAGCCAACGCTTTGGAAAATCCTAAAATTTTATTGAACTCAAAATATACCGTCATCAAAAACGGACAAAAAATTGAGAAAACCGTTGCCAACGGAAGCGATCAGGTGGGGAGAAATCTGATGGATCACATGGTGATGTTGACTTGGGGCTTGTTTCCTGAGCCTGTTTATCCGTATAGAGGTCCTGGCTCCACAACCAACATTTCGTCTTTCCGTGACGGGAATTTTAGAAGTGATTTTGCGGCGTGGATTTCTCCACTTGATAACTGGGGATGGAGCTGGCCTACATTTTCTCCAGGATCGGATATTTCAGAGTTTGTCGGAAAGGGGTATTTTGGATCAGCATTAAAGGAAGCTTTGGAAGATCGGTTTACAAGACAGGTTTTATTGCATTTTGAAATCGAACAATTACCAGATCCGAATAATAGAATAACAATCGATGATCAATACTTGGATGCGATGGGGATTCCTCGTCCTGTTATCCATTATGAATTAACAGAATATGAAATGAAAGCCATGGAACAGGCAAAACTGGCTTCAGATCAAATATTTGAAACGCTGGGTGTTGAAGATTTCACCAAATACAAGGCCACAGATAACCACACGTTAGTTTATAATAACGTAAGGTATTCGTACCATGGGGCAGGACACATAGTTGGAACGCATAGAATGGGAGCGAACCGGGATGATTCTGTAACAAACAGTTATTGTAAATCATGGGACCACTCAAATTTATACATTGTCGGCGCAGGAAATATGACAACTCTAGGAACTTCAAATCCTACTTTAACTTTGGCAGCATTCACAATCCGTTCGGTAGAATCTATTTTGAACGATTTGGAAAACAAATTTAAGAACTAGACATGAGACAAAAACTAATCGATAAAACAAAACCTCAAGTAAAAGATGCTTTAGGAAAGAATACCATCGTTGCAGACGCGATTTCATTACAATCATTGTTACTTGATTCAAAAATTAGTAAGGAAGATTGGCTTGAAGGACTAAAATATCACAGTAAAATGCTAACTCATCTGTTGTTAAATAAGAAGATGGAAGAGTTTGATGAATATTTAAGCACGCAGCTTAGTTCTGCAGCATTGAAGGAAATCGATGTCGAGAAATTTGATGCAAAGTCTCCGTCAATCGATAAAAAAGGTTTAGTTGATATGGACTATCGTCCGGTACTGCAAGACTTATTGCAAACGGCAATCCTTATTGAGCACTCTACGATTCCACCCTATCTTACAGCTTTGTATTCGATTAAAGATGGGACGAATTTATTGGCTTCACAAATTATTCGAAGCGTTGCCATTGAAGAAATGCTTCACATGATCATGGTTTGTAATGTGATGAATGCGGTGAGTATTCAACCGTCGGTAAACAAACCGCAAAACTACCCTAATTACCCTATGAAATTACCTATGAATGTTGATTTCTTTGTAGGTCTGGAAACATTTTCTACCAACAGTATAGCAACATTCATAGCTATTGAAAGTCCAACCAATCCTTCAATAAAAGCTCCGAAATATGATGACATCGAAGAAGATCCTTCATTGCTCAAAGGTGCTGGACGAAAAAAGAATTGCTGGACGCTTGAGAACATGAAAGATTTCATTATGACGAATGTTCATACGATCGGTGAATATTATGATGTTTTGTTCTTTTATATCGTTGTTTTTCAAATCATTGCTTATTACAAAGCCAACGGAAAATTGCCGCAAACGTTTGACGAACTAAATACAGGAGGAATTTTTACAGGAGATCCGGCAAAACAAATCCGTGCAGAGCAGTATTACGGGAGCGGCGGCAAACTACATGCAGTGGAAGCTTTGATCGGAGTGATCGATGTTTTTGAAGAAATTAAAGGTCAGGGCGAAGGTGCAGATGAGTCAATTTTTTATGTCGATCCGTCTCAGTTTGAAGAAGGCATGGAATTGGCGCATTATTTCAGATTTAAGGAAATTTTTCATGAGCATTTTTATCTTGGCGGAAACTATGAACCTTTTACCGATGAGAACGGAATGATGCCTATTACTACTCCACCAGTCGGCAGAAAGTTACCGGTAGACTGGAGCGCTGCTCATCCGATGAAACCCAATCCGAAAATGGCAGATTACCAATCAAATCCTCAACTGTATGCACAAGGCAAAGCGTTTAACCTAACTTATAAAAAGTTGTTAGATGCAATTCAGGCTGCTGTAGAGGGGGATGCTGAACAATTGGAAAAATCGATCATTTATATGTACGCCTTGAAAGAGCAGGCTGTAGGATTAATGAGTCAACCCTTGAATGCCCAGCAAAACGCAGGGCCAACTTATGAATATCCTGCCAACTAATAAGCATAAACGATAAATTAAGCACCATTATAAGCTAAAGCCACCATAGTGGCTTTAGCTTATAATGGTCTTGGTTGTCGCCTATTGTTGTTTGGATTGTTGTTTCCGGGTCCGGGAAAAAACAGATGGTCAATTACTCCGATCAACTGTTCTACATTTGGCCTTTTACCAATGCCATCTACTTCTCCTTCGGTATAATTGGAACTTTCAAGTACTAACTTCATTGTTTCTGGAGTAAGGAGTATTCCCCTTCTCTTCGCATGAGACTGAAGCAACGCTAGCGCGCCGGCACACAAAGGAGTTGCACTGGATGTTCCACTGTAAGTATGTGTATAATCCCTATTATAGCCGGGTTTGTCTTGTAATCTACCATAACCAGCCGTGGTTACATTTTCTCCCCAGGAGTTTATAGTGAAAGTATAATGACCATAATTTGAGGAACTGCGCCGGCGTCCGTCAGCCGATTTACACGCACCAACCAGTATCCCTCCAGACTCTCCATAATCCGGGCAGATAGTAGTGTTACTGAGGTCGTTATTTCCATTTCCCGCTGCCATTATCACTATCACCTGTTTTTCCGTTAGGATTTTAATCTTATCCCACCAGGATCTGATACCGATTGCCGGGATATATCCATGTTGTGTATTCCATTGAATATCTAAACTTACAATATCCCCTGGATTCGCCTGCTCAACTATTTTATTCAAATCGCCCGTATTATAAAAATAAAGTAAGGAAGAATGGGCTATGCCCGCAACGCCGAATGAATTCTTACCAGCCGAAATACACCCTACCGATGCTGTACCATGGTTGCAGTCTTCTGTTTCAAGACGGTTAGTAACAACAATAATATTTCCTTCCTGGAAGTCCTCATGATCTTTATAAACGCCGAAGTCTAAATGCCTGATAACAGCAAGTTGGCCTGTATTGTCGCTTTGCCAAACATTTCGTATGTTCATTCCCTTGGGTTCATCTAAGTAACCTTGTAGCATTGAATAATCCGGTGTATTGTCGTTAGCACTGTCATCATAAACGCTTTTTGACTTATCCACTCCTTCAATAAAAGGGGGAAGTAAATTATCTACCACTGGTGCAGGAGCACAATATTCTACATAATCCATGTTTTCAAGCTGCAGGCAAAATTCATTTACCTCCGCTCTACCCAAACCTTGTCTTATTACATAATATTCAAAATCATGTATAGAGTGCCAACTGGGAAAAGACGCTGTGTTAATTGGTTTTGCCGTGAGGCTAACATTTCTTTTCAGTTTGTTAACTTTATTTTCCAGAAGGGAGGCTGCACCTTTTTTTATTTTTATCTCAATGTAAAATCCTTCTCCGTAATCTATTACAGGGTACCTTTCTTTTAGTGGTTGGAGGTCGTGATCATAGAAAACAATTTCATTAGAGCGTAGTGTTATGTTGTTGCTTTTCGCTGAAACACCATATTTTCCGCTCTTTTCAATTCTAAATAAATGGTTAGTGCTTTTATTACTTACTCTCTCTAAAAGGTTTGAGTCGAGATAAAGTTCTAATTCAAGTGTCGCATCCTCACCATTCACTTCTACGTAAATCGAGGGTTTTGCCCCTAGGGATTTGTATATTTTTATCTGAGTATTCATTTTCAGTTGTTAATTGTTTATGGTTATAAATTTAATTAATATTAATAAAGGTAGTAGGCTTCATCGAAAGAAACGGTGACATCCGTCGAACGTTCATGTTGCACAATTCGCTAAATGCACAAGTTTGCCTGAAACGATGTTTCAGTTGCAGTGGACAGGTTTGTTCAGATAGTAATCCTTATAAGCGAGAGACTTTTTCAGAAGAATATGGGAAAAATTGCCGGGTCTTTATATGACGCATCCTCTATGTTGGTCAATCCCTCTATAGAAGTTCAAGCAGCTTTTGAAATAGAGTAATAGCTTAGATTCCTTCTCTGATCAGAAATCCAATAAGTGTACGTATCTGTTAAAAGGCCAATGTTAATATTTGGGGTAAATTTGTTGTTTGCTGAAAAATTACATTTAAAAACTAACGATTTTGTGATGAAATGTATAATTATTCACAATTTTTTACGATAATAAATAAAAATGTATTGCTTATCAGAATGTGATAACCAATATGCTATTACTTATGAAACGGTGTAGTGATCGCTTATTTTATGGACAGTGGACTGGCCGAACGGGTATTATTATTTCTTAATTTGCAGATTAAGCTATGATGACTTCAGTCTGCTGTATCTTTTGCTGACGAAACGTTGGACTAGTGTGTATTCGTATTGTCAAATTGATTAATGCCAATGAAAGCATCTCGGATAAATCTAGCGTTATTGGCTGTCTTTCTAGTTTTGGGTGTAAAACCAAGGGGATTATCCATCTTATTCTTTTGTGTCACGGCACGAGCGTGTAATAACAGAAAAGGCTGCTTCTTTCTCCGTTCTACCCCTACATTTCAATTAAGTTGCCCCAACCTACAGATTCTCTTATTTGCGTTGCCATGTCTTTGGCAATTTTATGTGCATCTTCTTCGCTGTTTGCTATGAAATGCATGACAAGTATGTAGCTGTCTTTGTCCAGGTGCTTTCTATAACACATTTCTATCTTTTTGGCCCTTAGATTGTAGTGCTTGGTTATCCAACAATAGATATGATCGTCTTCAGAAATATGGCACTGCCATGCAACTAGCGTTTCTTTTTCATCTATTTCTGTTGGGTCCTTCTCATACACTTCTATATTAAACGTTTTGTATGAGCCATAATTATTGATGTATGCTTGAGCCAGCTCCTGACTAGAAAAAACCGCATTTATAGTGTAATCTGCATTCAAATTACTGCCGCTCGTTACTACATAAATATTCTTCATACGCTTTACTAATTAAATTGTTTCTAATTTTTAATCAATACATGAATGAGAAAGTAAAAGAAACGTTGCTTATGGATTTTATCTATCTTCCCGGTATAACCAACAGACATTTTTCCTTGTTTTTTGGAAAGAAATTCTTTCGGTTTAACTTGCTCTGTTTCCTTATATTTTCTATTCACATATGTGGATGGGTCCTAATTGTTTTTATAGTTTCCGTTACTGTTTTTATTTCTAATGGTTGTTTCACCTGTTGTTCACTACTGCGGACACCTCTCCAATAGTTATACTTCGATTCGCTTCATAGTCACAATAAATCCAATCCAACCCGAACATCTTTTATCGGTACAAGTCCATGAACATAGGGGACTGCCGTAGAACAGACAAAATGCGCGTCTTACGGGTTACATCGGTGGTGCTGTATATTTGATTGGGTCTCAGCATCACTTCCCTTGATTTTGGGCTGTGCCTTAATGGCGACCTCTCTGGCTATGTTCCGCACATTTTTTATCCACTAGTAAACCTAGTAGCAATCGTTTTTAAAGTATGCCATGATAGGGTATAATTTTATTAGAATAAGACATGTTTGCTTAGAAAGACTGGAAAAAATTCAATTTACCAAGCGGAGAAGCTTTTAGTTTATTGTATGGAACTCTTAAGAAACTGTTTGAATTTTGTTCAATAATAGTTTTATGGAGGCCAGATATATCGTGGCCTGAGATGATTGCAGTAATAATTCGAAATCCTTGTTCGATCGTCTAAAATTCTCCAGCCATGAAAAGGTTCTTTCAATGACCCAGCGCTTAGTATTGACTTTCCCTTGGGGCTGATCTTTTATTTTGGTGAGAATCACCATCTCATACCGATAGGTATTTTTTACGTGCCTGATAAGCTGTTTCCTATAGCCGTCGTCAGCATAAATTACTTTTATACCATGCTGGCTTTCTCTGAGATTCCTTTATGAGCAGATCAGCAGCTTTGTTGTCATCAAAATTAGCCGGATGGGCCAGATTACATACAATATTCTCCATGGTATCAGCTATTAAATGTCGTTGGACACCAATGGTTCTCAACGAGCCAGAGGAATTCTGTATTTACTATGGCGGAGGTCTGAGTAAAAAAAGCTTTGCAAGCAATATATGTAAGCTGTTAATCAGTGGGAATAACTGAGTAGAACTGTTGGGATATAGGTTGCATATTTTATGTATACCGTTGGATGATGGGGGTTTTAGAAGAGTGGAAGAAGGAGTAGTAGTGAGATGAGAAGGATAGAATTTGTCCGGAAGTGAACAATCGTCGTTCAGGTTTTTGATGTCACCGTTTTTTTGTTCGTCGGTAGTTAATTTTGTTTTAAGCATCCGCAAGGCGGGATCAGGGGACATCTATCCGCAGGATATAAAAAAGCAGTACCGGCTAAGCATGGCGAATGTGTGAGATTTTTGAAATACCCAGATAAACAAGTAAACAGAAGTTAAACTTTAATAACAGCGATTATGAAAAAACAAATTTAAGTACAGGCAAAGCCTCGGCATATACATCAGGAACTGGCTGGCAAAAAAAGGAAAGTCCATAGGTTTCTCCTGAGTAAAGATCTACAAAATAAAAATCAAATAAAAATCAAAAAAGTAATAAACACGGAACGCAGTGGAAAGCCACATCAAAGATACGCTAGTGGTGCGCTGGGACTATGCAACTAAGCAGCGGTCTTTTGAAGTTAATACCGCACATTTTCGCGAATGGCGTTATTATAACTTTTACTGCTAATGAGAAACTAAAATTAATAAATTATGGAAGTAAGACATGGACATGCATATGGTACACGCGGTACATTTGCTATGCAACACCGTTGGCTGTTAGAATGGCACCTCATGGAATTTGAAGGAGGTAAATATTTTCCGGACGCAGTAACTGCAGGTTTAGATAGTTATCCTCCCGAGGATGCTGTAGGCATACCTGGACCTCCAGATAACTATATAAATAGTGGGGGCCACACCGACGAAAGGAATATTGTGAACTATACTAATGCTGAATTGCAAGCAGCAAAGGGGAAAACATGGCCCAAAGTAAAAGTTAGTTCTAGACAATCGTTTGTAATGACTTGGAGATATAAAGCACCTCATAAAATGAGGGGATATAATTATTGGATAACTAAAGACGGCTGGGATCAAACTAAACGACTGAGGTTCGACCAGCTTGAGCCTGTCCCATTCTGTAAGCAGCATTATACCCCCCCGCTCCCAGTCGGAGCAGCACCGTTGGAGACGAGCGTTATTCTACCACAAAAAACAGGATATCATTTGCTTATAGTAGCATGGATTATCTCTGATACCAATAAAGCTTTTTACCAGACATTTGATCTTGAGTTTGAGTCCGGGGGCGAGCTTCCTGCGCCGGGGGCACCAACAAACCTGAGGGCAGTGGAGGTTCAAAAAAGAAGTGTTACGTTAGGGTGGGATCATCCTGGAGGGCGAGAGCCGATTGCAAAATATAAAATATACCGAGATGGAGTGAAGGTAGGAGAGGTAGATGCTTCTCACCAATCGCATACAGATACTGGGCTGCAGCCAAGTAGTAGATATTCCTATTTTATTAGCGCCGTTAGTTATAATGGACACGAGTCTTTGCCAAGTGCTGCTATCGAAGTTCAAACGCTCAATGATGATGGTATAGACGAACCGCCTTCTTCTCCTTCCAGTTTACACTCAATGGGAGTTACTGAAAGCTCAGTTAGTTTGATGTGGGGAGCATCAACGGGTGATAATCCAATAGCGTCATACCATGTATACAGAGATGGCGTTAAAATTGAGGAAGTTCCCGGTGGTCAAACAACGTATGTAGATACGGGCTTAAGGCCAGATACAACGTATCACTATTATATTATAGCTAAAGACTCCAAAGGGCTAACATCCTCCCCAAGTAATGGTCTTCCTATAAAAACAGAAGCAGGAGCAGGCGATTACCCTGCATGGGCGTTAGGGGCTACGTACGCAAAAGATGCAAGGGTAAGCTACAACGGTAAGAACTACAGTTGCTTTCAGCCCCATACTGCGCATGTTTTTGATTGGAATCCGGAAGCAACTGATGAGATACTTTGGAAGACGGTATAATAAAGAAGCGTATTATATCGAGCGATCCTAAACAGATTGATAAGCTTTAGAATAATTTATGATTAAGAAGGTGCCCAAAATGGCACCTTCTTTTTTTCAAAAAGAAAATCGGGAGGGTATCGCGGTTGGAATGTAACCTATATGGCATAAAAGGTCCCCACTTTTTAGTTACAATTCCAAAAACGCAGTTGTCTAAACTAGCAAGTCACGTAGATTATGAAAGAATAACATAAAATTTTTTGGAATGATCTTTTTTTTATATAAT
>DATMSZ010000521.1:0-10287 GCA_035565175.1 Pseudosphingobacterium sp. | reverse complement strand
AATGATATACACTGCCTTTTTTTCTTGCTGCGCCATGGCCTCTCCTATAAAAAGAGACAATATGATTACTAATAATTTGTTCATTTTTTTTATATATCAATTTATTATTTCATCCGTAAATAATTAGTTTGTGTTTTTTTGGCACTCATGAACCGCATAGCGGTTTTTCATCCATCGCTCGGATGAACCGTCCAATGTTTATCTGTTTTTATTGATATTACGTTTGTTGCCTACGGCCTCGATGGGCTGTCCAAAAAGTCCACCACCTTTTGGACAGCCTTGGCTTACTGGTAAGATGGGATAGTTATTTTATTAACCACATCTCTCCATTAATATTATCTCCAGCAGGATATTGGCGATCAATTGCAGCAGTCACATTTACTTGGTTATTTTGTAACTCATCTGCCGGATACATCCAACGTTTAGGGACTTTACCATTATTTAGCACCGCTCCTCCGCTTACGTCAAAGGTAGGAAAACCTGTTCGCCTTTGCTCATAAAAGGCTCCCCAGCCAGGTAACATAAAAGATGCAATATACTTTTGTGTAATGATCTCTTTTATCTCAGCACTAGGTGTAAGCTGTTGCAAAGCGCTTTGGCCAAGATAAGCATCTACCCTTGCCTGTGGGACTGCAGTAAACGCAAGGGCCGCTTGGATACCCTCGCGGTAGAATGATGTCGCATTGCCATTAATCCATCCCCGAACGACGGCCTCTGCCAATATAAATTGCTGCTCTGCAAAACTTAGTCCTAATGCTGGTTCATTTATCGGTTCATCATAATACCTATTATGGATATTAGATATACGTCCCGTTACCACCTGTGCGGCGTTGTCATTATTTGGAGCACTTCCCAGTACGCCATTATAAGACCTGAAATCATTTGCACCATATTCGTTAACAAGTGCTCTAGCAGGAGCTGCATATCGAAATAAGCGAGGGTCTTGCAAACTCTTCAACAAATCGACAAAGGTCTTCTCCATGTAATTAGCCGTTTGAATACCATTGTTGTTATAATAGGGATACCGATTATTTACAATGTCGTAATACGGTAGAGCCAAATTGTCGGTATTACTCTCAAACAAAGGATAATTGGTAGGATCGTTTACTATTTTAGTAAATCGCTGGCGAATATTAAGCGTCTCATCACTTTCTTTATTTGATAAAGTCATCAGTACTTTTAACGCAAAGGCATTAACCGCTTGTTTCCATTTCTGCATATTGCCTTGATAGATAAGATCACCATCTACCTTATCCATCTCGTTGGATAGCAAGCTATTTGCTTGCTCCAGGTCATTTAAAATCTGTAGAAACACCTGTTGTTGCGTATCATATTTCGGTTGAAAAACATCATTATCTCCTTGTAGCGCTTCGCTATAAGGAATATCTCCAAACGTCATCGTCAGTTCAAACATATGCCAGCATTTAAAGAACAAGGCCAATGGCATGTAGCTTGATTTACCGCTACGCTCGGCTTCCTGGCTCATTTTGTAAACCTGTCTAAGGTTATTATACCTGTCAAAACTCGACCGCAGCCAGTTATAGTATTGCTCTTGCGATACAGACTCAACATTCACCAATTGCCTACTAGCCATGCCCGCGCCTAAGCTAATATTGTTTAACGCCTGTTGTTCTACGGTACTTAAAATCAAGTCGGGAGTAGCCACAGTAGTTCTATTCGGGTCGGTTTGAAAGTCTTCAAACTTCTTGCAAGCGCCCATACTAAGCATAAAGCAAGCTAAAGAGAGTATTATTTTCTTGTTCATGATATTAAAATTGAAGATTTATATTAAATCCGATATTACGGGTAGAAGGAGTTTGAAGGTCATCTAATCCCCTATCTGGATCAACATTCGGTAATTTGGAGAACAATAAGAGGTTACGACCCACCAACGATACATTGGCACCACGAAAAACTTTGGTTTTACTTAACCACTCTGCGGGAACTTGATAAGAGAGGGTTACTTCGCGAAGTTTTACAAACGTTTGTGAATAGTAGTTATTGTTTGTTTCTGTTGCATTACTAGTGGTTGTCATGAAATCGATATAATTCACTGCTGTCGTATTAGGAGCAAATACTCTGGTGTCGCTGATGGTATTCCCATTCTCATCATAGCTTATCGCTCCGGAAGTTACAATTACGCCTCGCCCAACATAAGTTGCCAAATTTTTGTTAGCATCTTCACGGAACTGATTAACGGTACCAGGATGTTGCCCCCCCCACCACATTTTTTGGTTGGTGGTAGAAAACATGCTTCCACCCAATCGGCCATCAAATTGAAAACGGAATGTGAAGTTTTTATAATTGAATGCATTCTCAATACCAAACACCAAATCGGGTTGACTATAACCTACAGGCCTCGAAAATGGATCTTCTTTGGGCATACCATTACTTTGATAGACAATTTGTCCATCAGGGCTCTTTTCATAGACCGTTGCAAAAATTTTATCAACACGGTCTCCTTTTTTTAGTCGCCCGAGATACGCTTGATTTTCGTAAGTTTCTGTTAAATAATTCCTGAACGTACTCGCATTCACGCTCACATTCCAGGTAAAATTCCCTTGAACCGGGGTAGCATTCAGCATAAACTCCCAACCTTTTCGCTGAAATTCGAGGGCATTTTCCTGACGCAAGTCATAGCCACTTCCAACCGAAACCGGAATCCTGTAAATATTATTATAATCCCTTGTTTGGTAATAGGTAACATCAACACCCAATCTGTTTTTAATCAATTTAAACTCCAAGCCTGCTTCCCAACTATCGCTGGTTTGAGGTTTAATACTGGGGTTCACTCTTAACGACCCATAATTTAACGAAGGAACACCGTTCCAGATGATACCTTTGTCGTATGAAGGAATATATCCATATGCGTCACCTTGCAAAATCGCCAACCCAGTATTGTCACCAAAATCGTCTTCTTGTGCCGGGTTTGTTATTTGATTACTGCTAACCCCGCTAATAGCACCACTAGACACTCTAGACCATCCTCCCCTTACCTTTAGGTAGCTTACCCATTTAGGTAATGTTGCTAACTCAGAGACGATAACGGAGCCTGTAACAGATGGATAGAAGTAGCTATTGTTCTTTAACGGTAGCGTTGAAACTTTATCCTGCCGTCCGGTTAGTGTTAAGTAAAAAGATTTATAAAACTGAAGATCAACAAAACCGTACGCACTTAAAATTCGTCTATCTTGCATCCTGTTTTCCGACTGTAACAGGCCACTTGAATTACTTAAGTTATAGAATTGAGGAACAGCTAACCCATCTGTCTTCGACCATTGTTGTCGCTTTGTCATATAAAAATTGGATCCACCAAGCTCAGCATGTAAACCGAAATTATCTGAAAACGTGTAATCATATTTTAACATCGCATCTGTCACGATATCGAAATAATTGCTGGCAGCTGTTGTGTAATTACCTCTAGAGAAATTGCTATAGCCAACATAACTTTTAGGTTCTTTCCAATCGCGGTTTAGATTATATTGATTAATGCCCGTCCGAAGGGAGGCGCTTAACCCATTTGCTATCTGATAGTTTAAAGTTACCGAACCAAACACATTATCTTTCGTGTATCCTCTTAAAAACTCATAAGCTTGGAAATAAGGGTTATTATACCACGAAGTATTGAAATGACGTTGCTGTACCCCCTCTTGTCCGGCTTGCCAGTAATTACGTAAATCACGTACATCCACATCAGTCCCTGTCCACAGTACTAGATTGTATAGATAATTGGTAGGACCATAACCCACCTCTGGAAAATTATCACTATAAGCCCGGTTATAATTAAGACGAGCATCTAATTGTAGCTTCTTGCTCAAATTATAATTTCCAGAAAGGTTAACCGAAGCATTCTGCAAACTCGTATTTGGAACCACTCCCTTTTGATAAATATGAGACAATGATGCTCTGAAGCTACCTTTTTCGCCACTCTGTGTTAAACTTACATTATTGGTAGTGATTAATCCGGTGTTGAAAAAGTTTTTAATGTTGTCTTTTCCACGCGATATAAAAGGCAATGGTACTAGCTCGCCTGTTTCCGGATTAACAGGACTATTATATTGCGGTGTCTCCCAATAGCCGCTGGGTGTTGATGGATCTAGCTGGTCCATTTTTGGTCCCCAAATCCAACCTGCACCTTCCGTTCCGGCGCCTTGGCCATTTACATAGGCATATTGTCCTTTATTACCGTTTCCATAAATAGTTTGCACTTTAGGGATGCGAATAAAACCCGTCTGAAAGATAGTAGAAGAATTAAACTCAACCGACAAGTCTTTTCCCTTGCCTCTTTTAGTGGTAATCATAACTGCGCCATTTAACCCAATAGAACCATAAAGAGCGGAAGCGGCCGCTCCTTTTAGCACACTGATACTTTCGATATCATCAGCATTTACTTTCCATATATCGGCCTGTTGATCAGGAATACCATCGATTACAAATAAGGGGGTTCTACCTCTTAGCGTAATACCGGGGTTTTGAAACATATCAGTGGAATTCTGAATATTCAAGCCAGCTACCTTACCGGTTAAGGAATTAATGTAGTTCGGTTCTCGTGCTTTGTCTAAAGCTTCTCCCTTCACCTCCTGCACAGCATAACCCAATTTTGCCTTTTCCTTTTTTACACCAAGTGCGGTAACGACCACCTCCGAAAGATTCTGATTATCTTCTTGTAGAATGAGTGTTAACGTATCTAAACTACTAACTGTAATAGTTTGTGTTTTATAACCCATCGAACTAACTGTAAGAGCAGCTGGTAAGCTAGTTTTCAAAGAAAATCTCCCGTTAAAGTCGGTTGAGGTACCACCAGAGGCTGATCTTATCGATACGCCAGGTAGCGGATTATCCATGTGATCGTACACAATTCCTCTTAACTGTACAGTTGAAATAGCTTCCGGCGTCTCCTGCGCCTGAACGGGTATCGTAAAAATGGTTAGACAAATGAGTACACAGCATTTTTCTAAGACACTTATTAGGCACCACTTCCTTTTAGGTATTAACTCTTTCATGAGACTAGATTGATTGAATAAGCATTTAATTTATGCGAAGTTCAGGTCTAATTGTTAAGCTATCATCAACCGAATATTATGGAATTAATTAATTGAATATTCATTCAATATAAATTGATTAATTTGCATAAAAATAGTATTCAACACGAGTATGGGAAGAAAAAGCTTGAAAGAAATAAGACAACAGGAAATTATTAAGGCATTTTATAAAGTTGCAAAAAAATTGGGCTATGAAAACACTTCCATTGCAAAAGTGGCCAAGGAGATGGATGTAAATCCCAGCCTAATTATTCACTACTTTGCTTCAAAAGAAGACTTGAAGTACGCTTTGATCGACTATATTCTGGAACGTTATTTATTAATCTATCAAGTTGATGAAACAAAGAGGGATGGGATCAAGCGTTTAGAAGTTATCATAGATCGCCTTTTCTCAAAAAAGTGGAATAGCCTTTTTGATGATGGCCTATTTTACAGCTTTTACGCGGAGGCGTTTCGTGAGCAAAAGATTAAGAAAAAATATAAAGCAATTTTAGATTCGCTAAGGATGGGCTTAATGGAAGTTTTAAATGATCTTAAGGGAGAGGGAATAGTACAAATTATAGATGTATCACGAACAGCCGATCTAGTATTTGTATTGCTAGATGGTGCCTATTTTTACCTATCGTTGGTTGATGACAAAAAATTGTTTGAACAAAAACTTGAATTATATAAAAACGAGGCCTATTTGATTTTAGGTATTGACCATTAAGGGTTACTTTTTTTGACGGAGTGAAAGAGAAAGAGACGGCAGAGACTTATTAAACCAATAAGGGCCCAAAGACCATTCGCTACGGTATTCGGTGCGTCATGGTTATATAGCGCGCTTGCCACCAAAAAAATCCCACCTAATGCGTTTAGCACTTGATACTTCCAACCATTCGAATCTATATTGCGGGTGCTGACTAACAAGTAGCCTAAGGTACAGCAGGCTACCCCTATCCATCCTAAAAAATTTACAATAACTGGGAACATCTTTGTGTTTCTTAGCAAAAATAGGCAAGCATTTTCGAAATAGCTCAACACATCACATTAAGTAATTGTTAAATCCTGTGGTATCAGATTTTTAGCATATCCTTAAAACATACGGGCCCAACAATTGTTGGGCCCGTAATGAATTATGAAATGTCGAAATTGTTATTTACCGCTTGTTTAGAAAAGCCCGTAACATCCAATTTTGTTTTTCGTTGAACTGCATAAACGCATTTACCATATCATTTGAACCTTCATCATTTGCTTCGTCTGTTATTTCTAACAGATCTCTTTGCAAAGCAATAAGCAGCTCTAAATCTTCTACTACTGCCTTAACTAAATCAGTATCAGACATGCCTATCGTATCAATTTCTTTTATCTCTGATGTTGCTAAATAATCTTGATATCTGCTAAGCGGTGATTTTCCTAAAGTTAAAATGCGTTCTGCCAACTCATCAATCGTAGTAATGGCATTGTTGTAAAGCTCTTCAAACTTGGCATGTAAGGTAAAAAAATGTGAGCCTCTCACATTCCAGTGGCACCCTCGTAGTTTTTGGTAGTGCACATGATAGTTGGCTAATAGATCGTTAAGATGATCAACGACTGGTCTCAATTTTTTCTCTTCTAAACTTATTGCTTTAGGATTCATACTATTATTTAAATTAGTGTATTTATAATAGAACAGCCTATCTATAATTGAATCAGCAGTCGTAAGACTTTTGAAACAAGTAGTTTAAGGCTATTCACTAGCAATAACACCCTTGTAATTTATTTGTTTGGCAGATTAGTAAACTTTATCGTCTGTTTTCTTTCTTACAAAAAGATTGTAGTTTTCATGTTTTTCAACATAAACCACGGTGTCTTTTTCTATAAAACCATCCAATGCTACCGCATCATACCACTTTCCTTCAATTTCAACTTTACCTGATGGCCTTAACGCGGTCTTCGAAATACCTTCTTTATTTATCAGATCTGTTAACTTTACGGAAGAAACATAACCTAAGCCCGACTGTTGTTCATCTGCTAACACCAATCTTTTAAAAGCGCTGGATTTCAATATACTTTTTCCAAAAATAACGCAAAGGATGATCGCAGCAATTGTTGAAACGATAACAATAATAAAGGAGGTCATTATTTGATTTGGCTCTACAGGTAAAAAATCAAATTGTTCATTGGGAACCATACTAAACGCTAAGCCGCACACCAAGGCGATGATACCTAAAATGCCTGCTACACCGAAACCGGGAATGACGAAAACTTCTAATAATAGCAGGATTAAGCCAATTACAAACAGCGCAATCTCCCAGTTATCGGCTAGCCCTTGTATATAAAGCGGTGCAAAAAACAACGAAGCGGCGATAATGGCAATAACCAACGCAAATCCAATTCCGGGTGTTTGCATTTCAAAGTATATTCCTCCGATGATCATGAGTATTAAAATACTGCTAACTGCTGGATTTATTAAAAAATCAATAACCTGATCGACCCAAGTGGCCTGGTATCTATGCACAGTAGGTGATGTTAAATTCTCTCTGACGAAAATATCCTTCAAATTAGCCACCTCCGATGTGGCCAGTCCTATTTTAACTGCTTCGGCCGTTGTGAGCGTTAACACTTTACCAGGCTCTTTTAGCTGGGGCAATACTATATCCGGATCCACAAATGCTTCCGCCACCTTCGGATCCCGTCCTTTGGCTTCTGCCGTAGCACGCATTAGGCTTCTCATGTATGACTGGTATTTTTCCGGCATAATTTCTCCCTGGGGATTCACCACGCTTGCAGCTCCCATACTAGCGCCTTTAACCATATAAATTTTATCGCATGCAAGGGCAATCAATGCGCCCGCAGAGGCTGCATTATGATTGATGAATCCGATGGTTTTCAAAGGGGCATTCAAAATTTTCGTGCGGATCGAGTCTGCATAATTAAGCATTCCCCCATATGTATTTATCTCAATCAGTATGACTGCGGCCCCACTTGATGTTGCCTCTTGAAATGCCCTATTCGTTTTACGCCAAGCAGCGGGACCGATCTCTTCACTTATATTAAAATGATAAACATTGGTTGCTTGTCGAGCGGTTCCAGTAAACGAAAGCCCCATTAAAAGCAATAGGCAAAGCACCATTTGCTGTATATACCTTGAAAGTAGTTTCATTCGTAATTTTTAATAAAAATCAACACCGTTAAATCATGTTTCTCATGATTTCGCAATACATAGGTTTATCTCCTTCTTCTACGTCGTGTGTATATTTTTCGTTGCTATTTTTTGTATTTTTTTTAAAGATAATTAAAAAGTTGCGTAAGTTGGCAGTCTTATGAAAAGAGCATTTGCCCAACATTTTGAAGGCACCATATGGAAAATGGATATTCATGAAGTAGCACAACTTCTTGCCATAGAATGGAGAACCAAGGAGGGGAATCCCTATTTTTCAGTGATTCACTATCCTTCAGGCTCATTAAAACTGGATAAAACGTCTTATGGCGATAGATGGTGGACACTTGCAACGGTAACTTCTAAACATTTATTGCTACAGCATTATCCAAATCCTAGCTCAGCGCAAACACAGGCATTGGTAGCGATAAATTTGGAGGAGAATAATATCGCATGGGAACGCTTTAATATTCAATTTCAAGAATTGGTAGAGGAAGGTTTAGCTGTTAATGTAACCACATTTACAAACAACAACATCTCTATTTTAGACGAATCCACAGGTGAAGCACTTTTTACTACTAATTCATTGAGCGCGCTTGCTCCTTTGCAAAGGACAGTAAAATCACCTTTGCCTACTCATCTAACGCCTATAGTAAGTGTAAGTGATCATCCTATTATCGGTCCATATTTCCTTTTGGATGAAGGGGAAACGTCTTATTGGGCTTATCATGAACAAACAGAAAAAGGCTTTAGACTTATGTTAACCGTTCTAAAAAACAATCAGATTCATTTTAATCTATGCTTGGAAGACAAGCTTGAACATTTACTGCCGGAAGTTTTTTTCATGATAGACCAACAATTGTTTTTTATACGAAACAATAAACAGGAAATTGTTTCGTATTTTGTATAATTGTAAGATATATGAAGAACGAGAAAACATTAAAAAAACTAGGATTAACATTTACCTGCATCATAAGTAGTAGTATTGTTTTGGCCAGCCCCTTAGCCGTTCGTGATTCCATTGGGGTGGAGAACCAAGGTGGCAAAAAAGTGATTTTGCATAAAATAGAGTCAAGAGAATCTTATTATTCCTTAGGGAGAAAATACAACCTTAGTCCGAAAGATATCATCACTCTTAATTCGAATAAATCCCTGAGAGCTGGCGATGTAGTAAAAATACCTACCAGTATACCCTTTAGTAAAATAAGTAACAGTAAATCTGTGGCTACAAGCCAACCTTTAGGTGATGTTCCGCCAAAAAATGGAGGGACAACGGTAACCTCCCAAGCTACCGATTTCATTGAGTATAAAGTAGGTACGAAAGAAACGTTATTTGCCATTTCTAAGCGTTTTGGTGTAAGTGTAGACGCTATAAAACAGGCAAATAATTTAGCAGATAACTCGTTGAAAGCCGGCCAGATTATCAAGATACCAAACACAACCGTAGAAGAAGCTGCAACAGACCCGACTGTTACCAAAAAGGTAATTAGCAATCAAGAATTGTCTTCGGCAGTTGGACAGACAGGACAATCAAGTGCCAACAGCCGTCTGGAAAACACATCTTCAGAAGAGGAAGTTGAAGAACCTAAAACAGATAGTACTCCCGCCAACCGCTATGGTATTAAGCAGGTTGCTGCAAATGGGATAGGTATTTGGATGGACGATTTAAATGGTGAAACAGGAAAAATGCTTGCTTTACACAATTCTGCCCCAGTGGGAACGGTTATCAAAATAACGAATCCTATGACTAATAGAACCACTTATGCTAAGGTTGTAGGTAAGTTTAATGAAACTTCTGAAAATAAAGATGCTATTATCGTAATATCAAAATCGGTTGCTTCTTTAATTGGCGTTATCGATCGAAGATTTCAGGTAAATATATCTTATTAGTGATTTATTAGTTAGTGGTGGTGTTAAATAGTTAAATCGTGAGATTAGTTAGTTAACTAGTGACGGCAGCACTAACGCTTCTACGTTCGTCACCCAGAGCGAAGTCGAAGGATCTATGTCGAGATGTTTCGGCTCCGCTATACCATGCCTTACAAGACAACGAAAGAGGCCGTGCGACCGCCATAAAATTGCCAAAGGCAACAGCTAGAAATTGTAATTTTTATTTATTTTTGC
>DATMSZ010000520.1:0-11830 GCA_035565175.1 Pseudosphingobacterium sp. | reverse complement strand
TCTTTATTTGACCAGTCTATGAATTCATGTCTCTTTATCTCTTTTGAAATAATCAATCGGTTGTCATTTCCACCTACGCCAAGTGGAACCGGGGTTATGGAGCCAAAAAGGCCAAAAGGTGTTGATCTAAAACGCGCCCTGTTATAATACTTCCAGCAGGCAAACTTTAATTTGGGATCCAATTGATCAAGATCGGCCGCTGAAACATCTTTAATTTGCTCATACAAATCGGTAGATGAAAGATTAATGGCTTCTTTAAGTTCTTCCCAGACATTTTCAAGTTTTTCAGTATAAGAGAATAAAGGGGTTCGGCATATAACGGGAGAAAGTAGTTTTAGCTTCATAAGTTTCATCTTTAAGTGAAATACTTATTGCAGGTCAAAAGAAGTCTTATGACACATTTTAAAGCATTTTGCATCTAGTGGTGGTTCGTTTGACTAACAATCAATATTAGACGCTAAATGGTATAAATGGTTACATATTTTTGTTTAATAGTTAGTTAACAGCATCAGTGTGACAATGTTATGAATCATAACACGTTGAAATACTAATTGTTTGCGCGAGTGGTTAAGGTTAATCGAGGTGTCTCGAGATGACATCTGTTTTTTTGATATTATCAGATAGTCGTAATTGATTAGTATTCTTAATGAAGAAAAGAGGATAGATAAGCGAAATGAGACAGGCTAGGAAGTCATAGTAGCTTCCTAGCCTGTCTTAAGCTCTACTGAAACTTAATCGAACCATACTTCGAATCAATGTTGATATGGCTATTTGTGTTTTTTCCATGATAACCGGTATAGGTCTTATGTAGTTTAGGTCCGCGGCTATCGGGATCTGGATCTTCCTTTGTTACTGTCGAATTTCCGGCATCAAATCCGCCATAGCTCACATTCACCGTATAGGAGAAAGTAGCACTCGGATCTATTTTTATGCTACTCGCTGAATAAGCGGCATCTAAATTTAACCTATTTATATTTTTGTCTAAACCAATATTAAAGCCTCCAGAATATTTTATCGAGATGTCGCCTGAGCTGATTAAATTGTTTATTTTGCTTCCACCACAATATCCTACGTTCAATTTAACATTGTTGGCTTCCCCAAGATCCATACTTCCGTATTTGAAGTCTAAAGTGGCATCTTTAACAGCCGCTATCTTGGCGGAGCCATAACTGGAATTAATGGAGATCGAATTACCCAATAGTCTTCCTGCGGTTAAGCTACCATATCCTACGTTGATGTCTACATTTCCTTTTAGGTCGGGTAAGATAACAGCCCCATATTTATTGTCAACATTCAGATCATTACTCTGAGGCAAATAGATTTGATAATTGATTTGTACACCTCTATTGTTACTGCTGATCACTTTGTTCCACCAGCTTGACTGGCCTTTATTAATTTGAGTGGTTAAGGAGATGTTATTGGGCGACTTTGTC
Source organism: Pseudosphingobacterium sp. (assembly GCA_035565175.1). GTDB lineage: Bacteria > Bacteroidota > Bacteroidia > Sphingobacteriales > Sphingobacteriaceae > Olivibacter. The sequence continues at coordinate 10,397 of DATMSZ010000520.1, read as the reverse complement.
TCTTCGATGGATACGCTATTAATAATTTCATCTGCTTTACTTCCTGAAGCTTCTATTGCACGGATAGTAATATCCACTTTAATTTCATTTTTTGACCAGGTTTTAACATCTACTGTCCCATATCGGTTATTGATACTCAAAGGCGTATTCTTCGATATTATATAGACCTTTTGTATGGTTTTGGATTTCTCTACGCTGTTCGCATCTGCTTGTAGCTTCCCCGGTACAACCTGCACATCGAAATTGTCCCATTCCATATCCTGGAACTTTTCTGCTATTTTGATCGCTTCTTTTTCAGATACCTTCGCTATTTTCTCGGCATTGATTCTGATTTTTTCAGTATCGATATCTTTTACCTTGTTTGCAATCTCATTACCGAACTGCTCTGCGTGCGCCGCGAGCTTTTCAATACTGTTTTCAAATGATGATGTTAGGTTCTTGTCTTGACCAAATACAGTATTGATGGTAATAGCCAAGAAACATGTTAGACCTAACCTTATTTTATATGTGTTCATATGGAGTCTTTTTTTCTTGTTCACGGACATAATTTAAAACCTCTAACTGTTGGTTAAGCACCTGGATCTGCATCTGCAGATTGCTGATCATGGCTTCTAACGTCAGTTCTTTATTCGGACTTTGTGAATATTCATTTTTTAGTTGCTTATAGTTCACTTGCATTTTGTTGATAACCTCCGAAAATTCTTGGTATAGCTGCGGATCATTTGCTGCCATCGCCGTTAAAGCCTCCTTCTTCTCATCAATTTGAGAGCTGTATTCCATTTGCTTTTGTGCTAAAATCGGATCTACCCTGCTATAATCTTGCTTGTTATTTTCTCTGGTTTTATACAATAAAATGCTGGCAGTGCAAATCATCACTAGCATGGCGGCTATTGACACAAATGTTCTAATAGCCAGTTTTTTTTGTCTTCTGTTGTTTTGTTGTTCTTCATCAAATGAAGCCTCAATATTTTCCCAAATACCATCTGGGGCTAAGGCATCGTCAAACGATTTTCTGTTTTCTAAAATAAACTTTTCTATATTTCCCATTCTTTCCCCTATTTATTATCAACGAGTTAATGCCTGATTTTTAAACCTTGTTTTTCTACGCTCACAATACTAGTTTGCCAGTATTTCAAGTAATTTCCGTTTTGCTCTTAAGAACTGACTTCGCGAGGTATTTTCACTTATTTTTAGTATGTGTGCTATTTCTTCATGATCATAGCCTTCTAATAGGTAAAGTGATAATACCACCCTATAGCCATCAGCAAGTTGATTGATTGCCTCTTTTACTTGTTCTACTTTGAAGCTAATTGAGCTGTCTTCGTAAATCTCTTCCTCCGGAATTTCATCTGCATTGTCGATCGGTTCAATCTCAAATTTCCGCTTTCGAATGGCCGACAATGATTTGTTTACTACAATCTGTTTCATCCAGAGGCCAAACGTACTTTCTTGCCTGAAGCTATCTAGCCGTTTAAAAGCATCTATGAAGGCCTCTTGTAACACATCTGCTGCTTCATCAGCATCCGCTACAATACGCAACGCGGTGTTATACATTGCTTTGGAATAAAGCTTGTATAATTTAAATTGCGCTTGTCGATTACCTTTCCTGCAGTCGGCAATCAGTTGATCATTCGGATCGCTATAAGTGACTTCCAAAGTTTTTATCGTTTCTTGATTAATAGACGCAACTGTTTTTCACATGTTGCATAAGGGGAAGAGTTTTTTGAAAAAATTATAAAGCCGCTATTCTTCGTTTCTCAATTTTAGTATGTTCTCTAGTGCAATAACATCATTAAGATCTTTAGGTCGGTTTGTGGCTTTTTTGTTTGCTATCAATTGGTTAATATGCAAGAAAGGAACAATAACGTTATCTATGTCCGCGATGGAAGCCATGTTAAGACATTCATCAAATGAATGCCCCTCTAATCCTTTCATTTCAATAATGATATCTAATCGTAAGCCGTTATTTAACTGAAAATCGGTCCAACCAGGGATAAATTGCATATGTTCTATCATTGGATAATCGCCCATTTCACAATCTACAAAGGCCTGTCTTAGGTTTATTCTATTTTCCCTTGTATCCTTAATCCATATGTCTAGGTCACCGGTAAATCGTTGGTATCCATGTAAATTGGTCGCATACCCCCCAATCATTATATACTTAACCTGATTTAGGTGAAGTGCAGACCAAAATTTTAAAATTTCTTCATCAAAGATATCCATGTAACTTGATTAAGACGGTTTATGTGTGATCTTCGCTTTTAACATGGTTTGCTGAATCTTATAAAGTCGCGTAGCCATAAGAAACCTTTCCTTATAACTTTTCTTTAGGGCGTCTTTTAAAAGATCAATTTCAGCTTTTTCAAAATTATCTGAAATATAATTCACAGGTTTATTGTTCATGACGATAAGAATGATCCATAACAAAGATACAAAATCCTTTTAAGGATTGTTTTTCAATAATTAGTTACTTTTGCGGAACGGAAGTGTAAGTTAAGAAATATAAAATCTCATGCCACGACTCTCCGAAAACAAAATAGAAAATGACTGAAATTATATTAAATAAAGGGAAGGATAAAGCTGCTTGGCAATTACATCCATGGGTTTTCTCAGGGGCAATTGCTTATATGGAAGGAAAACCTCAAAATGGGGAGATGGTGAAGGTTTTTAATGACCGAAAAGAATTTATAGCCTACGGTTATTACAATGGCGAGTCGCGGGTAGCAATACGATTATTAGAGTGGGATCCTGCCAATCAAGTGGATGAAAGCTGGTGGCGTAGGAGAATTCAAAAAGCAGTGGAACTACGGAAAAATATCTTTGAGGATGGCCAAACCACTACCGCGCGTCTAATATTTAGTGAGGCTGATTTCCTACCGGGCCTCATTGTTGATCGTTTTGGAGATTTTATTTCGGTACAGATATTAACTGCGGGGATTGAAAATATTAAACCGCTCATTATAGATGAACTTAATAAATTGCTTAAACCTAAAGGAATTTACCAACGCCAAGACGCATCTGCCCGGGCGCACGAAGGATTAGAGGTAAGTGCAGGCGTACTGCTTGGAGAACATCCACCTGCTTTTGTTGAGGTGCTAGAGAACGGTGTTCATTACCATGTAAATATTGCAGAGGGGCAGAAATCTGGATTTTACTGTGATCAACGAGAAAATCGTCTATACCTTACTAAGTATGTGAAAGGAAAGCGCGTATTGGATTGCTTTTGCTATTCAGGTGGCTTCAGTTTAAATGCGCTTAAGAAAGGGGCTGCTCATGTTGAAAGTGTTGATAGCTCAGCCCTTGCCATTGAAACACTCAAAAGTAACATCGAGCTTAACCAATTAACAGGGGCGACTTATACAGCTGTTCAAAGTGATGTCAATAAACAATTGAAGAAGTACCGGGAAGAGGGGCGGAAATTTGATGTCATCGTGCTTGATCCGCCAAAATATGCCCCTTCACGAAGCAGTCTTGATAAGGCGGCAAGGGCTTACAAAGAGCTGAATAGGTTGGGACTTTCACTATTGGAAAGCGGTGGCTTGCTGGCGACCTTTTCCTGCTCTGGTGCTATGGACATTACGACTTTTAAGCAGGTGCTCGCCTGGGCAGCCCTGGATGCCGGAAAAGAAATTCAATTTATCTATCAGTTTACTCAACCGGATGATCACCCTATACGAGCTTCTTTTCCGGAAGGGGAATATCTGAAAGGACTGCTGTGCAGAGTGCTGTAAAGGAAAATATACCCCTTACATATAATTGATTCTTCACGTAGATGTTTATCTTTGGTTTATAAAGGCGAGCAACAGTTTCACGGCAAAAAACCGATCTTTCAACTACTGGATTATAAATGCAACAAAAAAACAACAAATGAATAAAATACTACTCTCACTTCCGCTTATCTTTCTTTTCTTTACAAGCACCGCACAAACAAAGCCTGAATGGGACAAGGTTTTTAAAGAGATTAATGACGATGTACTTGCCAATTCACAGGCATATGTTAATCTGCAACAGGCAACCAATAAAATTGGACATCGATTAACAGGTTCGGCAAATGGAGCTAAAGCAGAACAATTTGCTTTTGACCTTCTGAATTTTTATGGCTTAGAAAATGTTTCGTTTCAAACCTTTAAAGCAGAAAGCTGGAATAGAGAAAACCTTACCCTCACAATACAGTCAGGGAATGGTGCTAATCCTGTAAAAGCAGTATCGCTAGCACATGCGCCGGAGAAAGTGAACTTAACTGCCGAACTGGTGGATATGGGAAGTGGAGTAGAAGCCGATTATTTAGCCGATGTTAACAAGGCAAAGAATAAAATTGTTGTTGCTTACCTGGGCGTTCTACCGGATGCGAAGGAAGGAACGAAAAATCTTCATCGATCGGAAAAAACAGCCTTGGCAATCAAATATGGCGCGAAGGGTATCATTCTTTATAATACGGTACCGGGTGGCGTATTGCTCACAGGAACTGCTTCGGTAACTGGCAAATTGATTGATATCCCCGCTATTTGTATTGGATTAGAGGATGGTTTGGAGTTGAAGAACACGCTGGCAAAAAATAGCCAGGCTACAGCTACCATTAAAATGACCAATAAAGCGGAGCAGATTACCGCGCGCAACGTTATTGCACAAATTAAGGGAACGAAGAAGCCCGAGGAGAAAATTGTTGTTGGTGGCCATCTAGATAGTTGGGACCTTGCCACTGGAGCCATTGATAATGGTATTGGGGCCTTTGCAATAATAGACATGGCCAGGACCTTGAAAAAGCTAAAGATTCAACCAGAAAGAACCATTGAGTTTGTCCTATTTATGGGCGAAGAGGAGGGCTTATTGGGATCAAAAGCTTATATAGAACAGGCAATAGCAGATAAGAGCATCAAAAATATTAAGTACATGCTTAATTATGATATGACGAATGATCCTAAAAGTTTTCATGCAAGCTTAGAAACTAGCAGAGAACTATTTGAAGGTATTGGAAATCGCGTCAAATTAATTGATAGCACATTCAAAAATAATTTTCAGGCAAGTGCAGAACTACACAGTGATCATCAACCGTTTATGTTATATGGTATTCCCACCGGTGGAGGAGGTGATGGATATTTGAGCAAAGACGTTTTGAATTGTTATCATGCCGATTGTGATAACTTTAACTTGGTTGACGAGAAGGGTTTAAAGAATACGGTACGTTTCAACGCAATGCTAACCTTTGGTCTTGCCGATGCTCTGGAAATTAAAGCAAAAAGATTATCGGATCAGGAAGTTAAGAAACTAATGATAGATAATAACCTGGAAGAACCCCTTCGGATTTCGGGAGATTGGCGGTGGTAATATTCGTTGCGGCCAACTTGTAATAACCGGAAGTGACTAGAAAAAAAATGTTATTTTTGCCGCCAAATGGGAAAAGATAAATTAAGAAAGTTTGCGGAAGTGGCAACTTTTAATAATGTTTTGCAGCTGGATGAAGGGAAAGTCATGAAGGGGAAATGGGCCGAAAGACATTTTGGAAACAACAAACCGATTGTATTGGAGCTTGCCTGCGGGAAAGGAGAATATACGGTGAATCTTGCTAAATATTTTCCGGAGAAAAATTTCATTGGCATTGATTACAAGGGTAACCGCATATGGAGAGGCGCAAAAACTGCCTTAGAAGAAGGAATTGAGAATGTTGCCTTTTTGAGAATACAGATAGAAACCTTATTAGATTATTTTGGTGCTGGAGAGGTGGATGAGATATGGATTACTTTTCCTGATCCACAACCACAAATTAGTAGGGAGAAAAAACGACTTACCTCTGACAAGTTTTTAGAAAGCTATAAGACAGTCCTTAAGGTGGGTGGATATGTAAATCTCAAAACAGATAACGATGACTTACATGCTTATACCTGTGAAAAATTGCAGGAACTAAGCTTGCTTATACATGCTAAAACAGAAGATCTTTATCATTCGGATTTGGTAAATGATGTACTGTCTATCAAGACGTATTATGAGAAAAAATACCTTGTTCATAACAAGAATATTAATTATTTAAAATTTTCGTTTTCAGCTTAACATCGATCTCTTCACCTTGTTCCTGTTTCTAATGATTGCAATTAAAAGGCAATTTGTATAAGTTTGTAAAGTCAGATCGTATAACAAGCATATGGAAAAGAAGCAATCCTTTACCGTGCTATCACTGTGTCTATTGTTTTGTCTTTCTACAATAGCTTCTCTCGCACAGGATAGCCTATCTATAATTCCCAAACCGTCGTATATCGAAGAAAGAAGCGGTCATTTTAGGTACCCATTACTAGTAGAAGTATACGTAAGTCAAGAAATTGTTGATTGGGCGGATTTACTTCGTGAGCACCCGAACGTACATTTTGAAACGGCGCACAAGTTGAAATCGAGGAAAAAATTACCTGAACAAGGAATATTTTTATTTAAAGCCGAGGAAGAGGACAAGCTTCCTCCCAATGCTTACCGGCTGGAAATAGATTCGAACAAAATAGTTATTACCGTGCATCAGCGGGAGGCATTGATCTATGCAATCGCTACGTTAACACAAATCGCTTATACGCAAAAAGATAGCCAGGTAATTCCTGCAGCTTTTATAGAAGATGCTCCGCATTTCAATTACAGAGGATTAATGCTAGATGTCTCCAGACATTTTTATCCTTTGTCTTTCTTGAAAAAATATATTGACTTAATGGCGCTTTATAAGTTAAATACATTTCATTGGCATCTTACTGATGGTGCGGGGTGGCGACTGGAGGTAAAGAAATATCCAGCGCTTACAGAAAAGGCGGCCTGGCGTAGCCATGTGAAGTGGAAAGATTGGTGGACCAAAGGAAGAAGATATAGCGAGATGGGGCAGCCTAATGCAGCAGGAGGCTTCTATACGCAAGAGGAAGCGAGAGAACTTGTTGCGTACGCCGCCAAGAAGGGCGTGACGATTATACCAGAAATAGAAATGCCCGGGCATAGTGAAGAAGTGCTCGCGCAATACCCTCAGCTTTCGTGTTCAGGAATTCCTTATAAAAATGCAGAGTTCTGCTTAGGTAATGAAGACACGTTTAATTTTTTAACAGATGTATTGACAGAGGTGTTGGAAATATTTCCTTCTACCTACATCCACATCGGTGGGGATGAAGCAGATAAGACTGCTTGGAAAGGCTGTGAGAAATGCCAAAAAATTATTAAAGACAATAAGCTTGATGGAGAAGAAGGCCTGCAAAGTTATGCAGTAAAACGCATGGAGACCTTTTTGAAAGAGAAAGGGCGTAGGTTAATGGGCTGGGATGAAATATTGGAGGGAGGACTGCCCCCTGAAGCTACTGTTATGAGCTGGCGTGGTGAACAGGGTGGAATTGATGCGGCAAATGGGGGGCACGATGTTGTTATGACGCCTGGAGGCTTTATGTACTTCGATTCTTATCAGACAAACCCTATCGGACAGCCAGAGGCTATGGGCGGATTGCTGCCACTAAATAAAGTTTATTCTTATAATCCTTTACCTAAAGAGATTACGGAAGACAAACAAAAACATATACTCGGAGTACAGGCAAACGTATGGACAGAGTATATGCCAAGCCAAGAGCAAGTAGAATATATGGTCTTTCCAAGAGCCTTGGCGCTTGCGGAGGTAGGATGGACGACACCAGATAAAAAAAACTGGAACGATTTTGAGAAAAGACTTCAAAAACATTATCGGTTAATGCAACGTCTTCACCTGAATTATTATCAACCTGCCTATAATGTAGATATTTCAGGTAATTATGATATTAAAACCAAATTGAATACGATAAGTATCACTTCGGAACAATATCAACCTGAGATAAGATATACAACGGATGGTAGTGAGCCGACGCCTAGTTCCGCCCTATATGTTGAGCCCTTTTCGTTGGTTAACACAACCACTGTGAAAGCTGCGCTATTTAAAGACAGTATTCGCTACGGGGATGTAGGGCAGTTTACCGCCGATATTCATAAAGGGATCGGTAAGAAAATCGTTTATAATAACACATGGAATGACCGATATCCGGCTAAATCTGATACAAGCTTACTGAACGGTCAATATGGAGGATTGAGCTACGGTGATGGAGAATGGCAAGGGTTTTTAGGTGATTTTGATGTAACCTTAGATTTTGAAAGACGTGAGGAACTTCATCACATAAAATTACGGTTTATGCAAATTGCCGGTCCAGGGGTATATATACCAGGAAATGTAAAACTGTTGGCTTCTGATGATGGAAAGCATTTTAGGGAAATGCAAAAAATAGAGAACGATGTGCCAACCACAGATGCCTCTTTACGCTTTAAAACGTTTGAATTTGATCTTCAGGGAAGATTGGCTAGGTATATACGTATTGTAGGCCAAAATACAATGAAGGGATTCCTGTTTACCGATGAGATTGTGGTATATTAATTTAACCCTAGGTAGAAAGACACAAGTAGCAAAATTTAAATGATATCAAGTTGATTAGTTTTGATTTTCTTACTTCTGCTGTCTTATTACTTGATCTTATTTGGTCGAATTAGTTGGTTTAAGTCAGTAACTCTTTAATGTCGTCGGCAGTCAATGATTTTACAAAACTTTCTTCGGTGGTAATGAGTTGATCGGCAATGATCTTTTTTCGCTGTTGAAGAGCTAAAATTTTCTCTTCAACAGAATCTTTTGTGATAAATTTATAAATGAAAACATTTTTTGTTTGTCCAATGCGATGTGACCGATCGATAGCTTGTTGTTCAACCGCCGGATTCCACCAGGGGTCGAGAATAAACACATAGTCGGCCTCTATCAAATTGAGACCTACTCCTCCCGCTTTGATAGATATCAGGAATAGTTTTATATCTCCGTTGTTTCTGAACGTATTCACTACTTCTTCACGGTTTCTGGTAGCACCATCAAGATAAGCATATTGAATTTTTTTCTTATGGAAATAGTTGCGATAGATATCCAATTGTTTTACAAATTGAGAAAAAATAAGCACTTTATGTCCACGTGATAAAACGTTGTCTAAGGTGTGTATAACATTTTCAAATTTACCAGAGTCCCCGGTATAATGCTCATCGATCATGAGAGGGTGGTTGGCTAACTGCCTAAGCTTACTTAACCCCTGTAAAATTTGTATCTGTGATTTTTTAATCAATTCGTCTAACGATTGCTCCAGCAAAACATTACGATATTCCGACTTTATTTTTTCGTAATATTCCGCCTGTTCATCGCTCATCTTACAGAATAAAACCTGTTCCGATTTCGGAGGCAGCTCTTTAGCTACCTGGTCTTTTGTTCTCCTGAGAACAAAAGGTTTAATAATCGCTTGGAGTTTACGTGCCTTTTCCTCGTCTTTCTTTTTCTCTATGGGAACAACAAATTCCGTTTGGAAATGTGTGTGGCTGCCTAATAAACCGGGGTTTAAAAAAGACATCTGCGACCATAAATCAGCAACCGTATTTTCTACTGGTGTACCACTTAAGGTTAAGCGGTGCTTACCTTTTAATTCTCGTATTGCTTTAAAAGATTTTGAACTTGGATTTTTAATGTTTTGACTTTCGTCAAGTATAATATAATGAAAGTAAAAGTTCTGTAATATGGTCTCGTCTATCCGTGTGATTCCATAGGTAGTGAAAACAATATCATATTGTCCGAATAGCTCGGGGCTTTTGGACCTATTAGCTCCAGTATGAACAAGGATGCGTAGGTCTGGTGCAAACTTTTCTGCTTCACTTTGCCAATTATAAATAAGCGAGGTAGGCATAATAATAAGAGAAGTTCCCCGTGCACCTTTTTCAATATGTTCTTCTCTTTCTTTTTGAAGAAGTGCCAAGGTTTGAATGGTTTTTCCCAAACCCATGTCGTCAGCCAGGCAACCACCGAAATGATAATTTTTTAAAAAGTGAAACCAATTATAACCCGCTTTTTGGTAGGATCTTAATTCTCCTTTAAAATTTAAGGGAGTATTAAAGTCTTCAATGCTTTCAAAGTTATCGAGGCGTTGAAGCTTACGGCTCATGGTCAACTCTTTTAAATCACTTTCGCTAAGATCATTAATAAGGCCAATGTGATGCTTTTGGAGTTGGAGCTCATGCTTATTAGATGAAAAATAAAATAGGTTATTGAATTGTGCAAACCAGGCTTCTGGAATCACCGCAATTTCTCCTGAAGGTAAAATAAATTCCCTTTTTTGATGAAGTATATGGTCTCGTAACTGAATAAACGGAATTTCGAAATTTCCAAAACGCACAATGGCATGGACATCAAACCAGTCATTCTGCTCTTTTACTTCTAAACTGATTTTGGTGTTACCTAATAGGTACTTTTTTTGTGTATCGGTTTTTTGCTCTAACTGATAACCCTTTTGTACCAGATAATCATGATTGACGTTTATCCAATTAATTAATAAATGCGCATTATTTATTTC
>DATMSZ010000519.1:0-9562 GCA_035565175.1 Pseudosphingobacterium sp. | reverse complement strand
ACCAAGCGGAAAAAATATTGATAGATCCAAACGCTGCCGCCCTTAATCAGCAAAATAAAATGATTCTGAACATGCCTGAAAAAGCTAGCACAGGCGTACCAAAGTTAGTAGCCAAATTATTGAATCGCTAAATGCTTACCCAGTCTTATTTATTGCTTTAACCTTATATAAAAAGAGATCAGCTTTCTCATATATATTAGGCTTTTTTCGGCTTACACCAAACAATCTACTGCCTACACAGAAACCAAATATTGTTTTATTATCAAATAAAAACAATTGATAATAAGACAATTGAACATATTTATCTAAATCATTAGTTCCAATCACAACATACACACTAGGCCCCTTAATGCAAAATAGCCAAATAATATTCTATATTCAACAATAAAAATTCTCAAACATCTTGTTTATAGATATTTACGAATGTTAAATACAAGTTAACTTTATATAAAAATTCAAAAGGAGGAAAGGAAAGGGGGAGTGACTTAAAACATTTTAAGACTCGTGACGATCATAGGTTTCTTTAAAATCTGTCCGCATTGAAGCGAAACGATCTACCACCGCTTGCATAAAAGTTTCATCTAACAATTGAAATACGCCATTAACACCATCAGTAATATCAAGCTCAGCTATTTTGAAAGTTTGTTCCAATACGCCTTGTTCAAATTTTATAATGAATTTTTGGTTCATGGAAAATACACTGATTTTACAATCTTTATGCGGTAGTTCTGCGATAGCTCTCATAGGAATTATTCTATTAAAAAAGTGAAGCGTTCAAAAATAAGTAATTTGTATTAGAAAATGTATTAGAGATGTGTGATGGATATATCAGATCACTGAAAACGTAAATAGAGTAGGCATATAACTAAATGCCACAACTTTCTATTTAACATAATATAAATTATAAGACAAAATGCAATAACCAATTAGCAGCATCGATTAACGGATTGGCCTTATTATTATAGCTATCATATGGCAAACAAGATCAATAATTTCATAAAATGAGAATAATATTAAGCAGACGTCACACATTTTAACATTTTTCTTGCAACCTGCAGCAAAGTCATTTTTTGTAATGTTTAATGACTATCTTGTGAAGTGATTTGAAATATACTCATTGTTCTTCTCCAATTTATTTCAAAAACAACATTTGACAATATTAATTCTTCTTTTGTCACAGCCTAAATTAACAAAAAAATAAAAAAAATAGCTCATGAATGAATGTATTTGCAACAAAAATGTAAAATGACACCGTCAATAAATTCATTTTTTTACTTATAATAACATTTTGCCATAAAATTTATACAAAATTCAAAGTATTATGTATTTATTTATTGCAAATACAATAAAAAATACTTAAAATTATCAAATAATCATTCAAATATAACTGGTATGTCGACAGATCACTTTCTAAATGAATATATCTACCATGAAAACACATGGGATGAGATGTATGACTCAAAAAATATCAGACAGCAATACAGCCATGTGTTTTCAATGTTGAAAAATCTTGATGTTGATAGCATGAGTAATAGGCATCGTTTGGCAGGTGAGCTATTCCTTAATCAGGGAATTACATTTACTGTTTATAATAATAATGAAGGAATTGAGCGTATCTTCCCATTCGATATCATTCCTCGAATCATTACGGGAGATGAATGGAATGAGATTGAGAAAGGCATTATACAACGCTTAAAGGCTTTAAACTTATTTCTAAAAGACATCTATCATGAGCAACAGATACTTCATGACGGTATTGTACCCTTGGAGCTAGTTGCTAGTTGTCCCCATTACACACGGGAGGCATATGGGATCCGAGTGCCATATGATATTTATGTGCACATATCAGGCATCGATTTAATTAGAGGAAGTGACGGTAAATTTTACGTATTGGAAGATAACTTGCGGACTCCCTCGGGTGTAAGCTATATGTTAGAAAACAGGGAAGTTACCAAACGGATTTTTCCAGACATGCTCTCTACTTCTAATGTGAGAAGCGTTACCCACTACCCTATGCTCTTACATGAAATTTTACTTGAGCTTGCATCTTCTCAGATATCTGATCCATATATCGTTATATTAACACCTGGTATATTCAATTCAGCCTATTACGAGCATACTTTTTTAGCTAAACAAATGGGTGTAGATTTAGTGGAAGGAAGAGATCTGGTGGTTGACAATCATAAGGTTTACACGAAGACCACAAAAGGACTTAAACAAGTTAATGTCATCTATCGACGTGTAGATGATGAATACCTAGATCCACTGGTTTTCAAACAGGACAGTCTATTGGGTGTTCCAGGTTTATTGAGTACTTACCGCAAAGGAAATGTAGCGATCGTTAATGCAGTAGGAAACGGCGTAGCAGATGACAAAGCGGTATATGCTTACGTGCCTGAAATGATTAAGTACTATCTAAATGAGGAGCCCATATTAAATAATATACCAACCTATCAGCTGAGTGATCCGGAAGCACTTAAATACGCGATATCTAATATTGATAATTTGGTGATAAAGAACACCAATCAATCAGGTGGATATGGAATGATTATGGGAAACTCAATAAATGAGCGTGATTGGCTGAAAGCAAAAGCTGAAATTGAAAAAAACCCGCGAAATTATGTTGCACAGCCAATTATTCAATTGAGTACGGTTCCTTGTTTTATCAACGGCAAAATACAACCTCGACATGTTGATCTCCGTCCTTACGCGCTGTATGGTCCGCAAGGCATTAAGCTTGTTCCAGGAGGTTTAACCAGAGTAGCCTTAACAGAAGGTTCACTGGTAGTTAATTCTTCACAGGGCGGTGGTAGTAAGGATACTTGGATCATTGATAACCCAACTAGCAATTAAATATGTTAAGTAGAATAGCAGATTCCTTATTCTGGTTAAGTAGGTATATGGAGCGCGTAGAAGAAATGCTTCGTGTAGCCAGAACGCATTATATGTATTCACTCGATAAAAATATTAATAGTGGCAATTGGAAACCTATCCTACAGGCGTTTAGTGATTTGCCGGATGAAAAAGCTCAGCTTTTTGAGAACGATAGTTACGCTGCCTTGCATTATCTGTTACTGGATAACAGTAATGAAAATTCCACTAAAAACATCATTCATCGCGCGCGCGAAAATGCACGCGGCATCCAGGACCATATCACCAGAGAAGTTTGGGAAGAAGTAAACTCCATCTATCACTTAACTAATAGGCCTTTTGTAAAACTTAAACTTGCTAGTTCAGACGCTTTGGAAATCATCGACTTATTCTTAAAGCATAGCATGATGTATGCCGGGGTTGCAGATGTAACCATGCAAAGAGGAACAGGTTGGAATGTAATGAAATTAGGAAAGTTTGTTGAGCGTAGTATTGAAGCGCTCGTTCTTACCGATAAGCAGTGTGAACTATTTGATTACGATCTAGGCAAGGAACGAGACATTACAAATTGGCGTTTTTTACTATTATCATTGGCAGGCTATGAAGCATATCTCAAAAACTATAGAAGTTCAAAACATAATTTACAGATACTTCAACAGGTTATATTTAATGCCGACTTTCCGCATTCTCTTATATATGGTTTAAATCAAATAGAACGCTCTTTAACCATACTGATTAAAGAAAATAGCAGCCCTGAGGTTCCAGATCTGCTAAGAACCTTTGGAAGAATCCACAGCAAGATACGTTTTACTGAACCATCGTCGCTTATACAAACCGACATTAAACATTTTTTTCAGGAGTTAAAACAGGATTTACACAGTTTTAATACAAAATTGAGATTACTTTTCTTCTCCTATTAAACAAAATCATTCTGCCATGGCTATCTACACAATAACACATATCACCAAGTACACTTATGAGAGACCGGTGATTGAAAGTATAAACGAGATTCGTATTTTCCCCTACATCTGTAAAGAACAGGAGCTGCTAAACCAAGACCTTATTATCAGCTACTCCCCCATTCTGCACATCTATACAGATTACTGGAAAAACAAAGTAGCCACTTTCTCCATATTACATCCTCATCAGGAACTGGTCGTAGAAAACCATCTTACAGTCCGAACGACCTCCCCACATTTAATTCAGGTGAATTTTCACAGTGATTTTTCTCAATTAGGCATTGAAGCATCCAAAAATTTGTACCTCATCGAATTGATGAAAGCAGAAAAAATCAAAAATCAGCAACTGATCAGTGAAATAGCGACCAGTATTACACAAGATAATTTAAGTGTGGCGCAAGCTGTTGAAAAATGTAGCAGTTATATTTTTAAACATTTCAAATATGTGCAAGGCATCACTGATATCGAAACCACAATTGACGAAATTCTTCAACACAAAGCGGGTGTATGTCAAGATTTTGCTCATTTAATGCTGCAAATACTCCGGACATTAAAAATTCCCTGTCGTTACGTAAGCGGATATATTTGTCCTAATAAGACAGGTATGCGTGGCGAAGGCGCTACCCATGCGTGGATCGAGGCCTATATTCCCCAGTTTGGCTGGGCAGGAATAGATCCTACAAATAATATCTGGGTAACGAATTACCATGTTAAATTGGCAATAGGTAGGAACTTTAAAGATTGTTCTCCAGTAAAAGGAACCTTTCGAGGCAATTGTCAACAGTCACTCTCCGTTCACGTTTCCATCCGTTATGAAGATGGAAAGTCTTTTGAGCAAACAAATGCTGTCAAAAGACGCGATCCATTCTTGATTCCTGAATATTTAGATAATAACCCAATGGGTAATCAGCAGCAACAACAATAGAGAAGCCTATAAAACAGCCTCTCTAATTCGAGTCAGCTTAACGAGCAGCTCTTCCAACAAATCCAGATGCAACATGTTTGCACCGTCAGATTTTGCATTGGCAGGGTCTGGATGTGTTTCAATGAACAAGCCATCTGCACCAACTGCAATTGCTGCTTTTGCTATAGTCTCTATTAAGGCTGGTTTCCCTCCTGTTACTCCGGTACTTTGATTTGGCTGCTGTAGAGAGTGTGTACAGTCCATTACTACCGGTACATGAAAAGACTTCATTACCGGGATTCCCCGAAAATCTACAATTAGATCTTGGTATCCAAAAGTATTCCCTCTATCGGTCAAAATTACTTTTTCATTACCTGTCTCTAATACTTTATCAACCGCAAACTGCATAGATTCGGCCGATAGGAATTGGCCTTTTTTAATATTAACAACTTTCCCCGTTTTTCCTGCAGCCACCAATAATTCCGTTTGTCTACACAAAAAAGCAGGTATTTGTAAAACATCTACATACTGCGCAGCCATTTCTGCTTCATGGCTTTCATGGATATCAGTGACTACTGGAACGCCAAAGGTATCTTTTACCTTCTGTAATATTTTAAGCGCTTTTTCATCGCCAATTCCCGTAAAAGAATCGACACGAGAACGATTGGCCTTACGATAAGAGCCTTTGAAAATATAAGGAATATTCAGTTTATCTGTTATTTGAACGATACGATCGGCTATGCGTAAAGCAATCTCCTCACCTTCAATAGCACATGGGCCAGCCATAAGAAAAAAATTGCTGGAATCGGCATGTTTTATTCCAGCTAAAGAATTTATGATCATTTTTTTATTTTTTTTTAAGCTATAGCCATGTATATAATCAAAATATCAATGCTACTATTTGCCTAATAAGCTACTATCAAGACTCAACAAATAAACTATCTCTAATTTCCCAGTTCCGACATAAACTTGATTCGCATGAGCTGAATTTCCTCAAATGTATAATCCTCAGTGCCAAGGTCTTTCAATGCACTATCGATAGAATCAACTTCAGCCGTACGGAAATAATCAAATACCTCATCCTGACGATCTTCATCTATCATTTCGTCGATAAAATAATTAAGGTTCAATTTCGTACCCGAATTCACAATAGATTCTACTTCCCTTAAAATATCTTCATACGAAATACCCTTAGCTGATGCAATGTCATCCAGACCGATTTTTCTATCTATATTCTGGATAATAGAAACCTTCAAAGCAGATTTGTTAGCCGTACCTTTAATTATAAGATCGACAGGCCTATCAATATCATTCTCTTCTACATAGGTTTTAATAAGACTTACAAATTGACTACCAAATTTAACGGCTTTTCCCGCGCCCACACCATGAATCTGCTTCAATTCGTCGATCGTTACCGGATAATGCGTGCACATTTCTTCTAGAGAAGGATCTTGGAATATAACAAATGGAGGCAAACCTTTTGATTTCGCAATTTTTTTACGTAGATCTTTCAGCATTTGAAGCAATTGCGTATCAAGTGCCCCTCCACCATGTGAGGGTGTTTCATCTCCATCCTCCTCCGCTTTTTCCATGGGATTATTCATGTAAAACTTGATGGAATAAGGATTATTGATAAAATCTAAACCTGCTTTCGTCAGCTTTAATAATCCATAATTATCAATATCTTTTGAAAGAAAATTATTCAGCACGGATTGACGAAGCAACGATTTCCAGTAGGTAAGTCCTTCTTCCTTTCCTGATCCAAAGAAAGGATGCGTATCATGCTTGTAAGAAGATACCGGTTGATTATTTTGGCCAATCATCACATTTATAATATGAAAATCGTCAAATTTCTCCCCTTGTTCTTTGATGAAACTCAATGTTTTATGCAATGAATCTTCTGCATCAAACTGTGCACGATGACTGTTACAGTTATCACACATATTATTGCAACCGGCCTCATTAAAATTCTCTCCAAAATAGTGAAGAATCTGTTTTCTTCTACAAACTGAAGATTCAGAGTAATCAATTACCTCCTTTAAAATCTGCGTCCCTATTTCCCTTTCGGAAACAGGCTTATCTTTCATGAATTTTGTAAGCTTTTCTATATCTTTATCAGAATAGAAGGCCACACAAACACCTTCTCCGCCATCACGCCCAGCTCTGCCTGTCTCCTGGTAATATCCTTCCATACTTTTGGGGATATCATGATGGATAACATATCTAACGTCCGGCTTATCGATTCCCATACCAAAAGCAATGGTAGCTACAATCACCTCAACATCCTCCATCAAAAACCTGTCCTGTGTATCGGCACGTGTTTTTGCATCTAAGCCTGCATGATAAGGTAAAGCTTTAATACCATTAATATTTAATACTTCTGCTATCTCCTCTACTTTCTTGCGACTTAAACAATAAATGATACCAGATTTAGAAGCATTATTTTTAATAAAGCGAACGATCTCTTTTACAACATTGTTTTTTGGCCTTACCTCATAATATAAATTAGGTCTATTAAATGAAGACTTAAATAAGGTTGCATCGTTCATTTGTAAGTTTTTACGGATGTCCGACTGTACCTTTGGGGTGGCTGTAGCAGTTAAAGCAATAATGGGTATATTGTCTCCAATGCCGTTTATTACTTGTCTAATCTTTCTATATTCAGGTCTGAAATCGTGCCCCCATTCAGATATACAATGTGCTTCGTCTACCGCAACAAAAGAAACGGTGATTAATCTTAAAAACTCAATGTTATCAGCTTTTGCCAAAGATTCGGGTGCTACATAAAGTAACTTGGTTTTACCATCAAGTACATCTTGTTTTACTCGAGTAATATCACTTTTATTAAGTGATGAATTTATAAAATGCGCTATACTATCCGTCCCTCCAAAGGCTCTTAACTGATCAACCTGATTTTTCATCAAGGCTATCAGCGGTGATATTACAACAGCAGTCCCTTCGCTCATTAATGCCGGCAATTGGTAGCATATCGATTTGCCCCCGCCCGTCGGCATGATCACAAATGTGTCTTTTTTTTGCAGAATATTAGTTATAATGGCTTCTTGGTCTCCTTTGAATGTATCAAAGCCAAAAAAATTCTGCAAATTGTCAAATAATGTTTTTTCTATCTCCATTGTCCTTCCAAAAAATTAAAGAAAGGCTTATGTCTTTTTACTGCTCAAAATAACATAAATTTGCCTTAATTCTTACTAAAATTAATAAAAAATATTCGTGAAAACCAAATCCGACATTGAAAATATTGCCATTAATGCATTAAAGCTTGAAGCAGAGGCCATCACAAATTTGACTAAAAATATCAACGACGAATTCATTAATGCTGTTTTTGCCATTCTCGACATAAAAGGACGAGTAATTACAACCGGAATTGGTAAAAGTGCTATAATAGCACAGAAAATTGTCGCCACCATGAATTCAACCGGCACACCGGCCATCTTTATGCATGCGGCCGACGCTATCCATGGCGACTTAGGAATGATACAACAAGACGATATTGTCATAGCAATTTCTAAAAGTGGAGATACTCCTGAAATTAAGGTGCTTATACCACTGCTAAAAAATTCCAGCGCAAAGATAGTCGCAATCGTTGGAAATACAAAATCATTCTTAGCAGAACAAGCAGATTTTATATTAGACACCACTGTAACAAGAGAAGCATGCCCTTTAAACCTTGCTCCTACTACAAGTACTACGGCTCAACTAGCTATGGGAGACGCGTTAGCTATCTGCTTACTGGAGTGCCGGTCGTTTACCAACGACGACTTTGCGAAATACCATCCAGGTGGCGCACTTGGTAAAAGATTATATTTAAAGGTCGAAGATTTAGCGGGTCACAATGCAAGGCCTCAGGTAGGCTCAAACACAAGTATTAAAGAAGTATTGGTTGAAATAACTAAAAATCGATTAGGTGCTGTAGCGGTGGTGGACAATTCAAAGATTGTTGGCATTATTACCGACGGAGATATTAGGAGAATGCTTGAGCAATATCAACATATTGAACAATTAAGGGCTTCAGATATTATGGGTAAAAAGCCAAAAGTTATCGACTATAAAGAATTGGCTGTTCATGCTTTAGATATGATGCGAAACAATAATATCACTCAATTACTAGCTGTAAAAGATGACACTTACTTTGGAATCATTCATTTACATGATCTCTTAAAAGAGGGTATTATTTAATAATAAAAGGTGCTGATTTCATGTAACATCTTTTTAAAAACAAATTCAAACTAATTGAAAATGAAGAACAATTATGTAGTGATCATGGCGGGAGGTGTAGGTAGCAGGTTCTGGCCAGTTAGCCGGTCTTCTTATCCTAAGCAATTTATTGATGTGCTTGGAACGGGCAAAACGCTTATCCAAAGTACTTTCGAACGATTTGCAAGAATTGTTCCTGAACAAAACATCTATATAGTAACCAACCAGCAACATATCGATATTGTTAAAGAACAACTTCCCCAAATCAACGTATCTAATATCTTAGGAGAACCCATCATGCGCAATACGGCCGCTTGTATTGCTTATGCATCTCATAAAATTTTTCAACAAAATGCAGATGCCACGATTGTTGTAGCTCCTGCCGACCATCTCATAATAGAGATTGATAAATTTGTCAGCGCAATAAATAAATCGCTTGAATATGCCAGCACAAATGACTGGCTGATTACTTTAGGTATCCTCCCCTCTCGACCAGATACTGGATACGGATATATACAATATACAGACGACCAAAATGAGTTTAAAAAGGTTAAAACTTTTACAGAAAAGCCAGATCTAGAGTTGGCTAAAAGCTTTATTACGAGTGGCGACT
>DATMSZ010000518.1:0-6408 GCA_035565175.1 Pseudosphingobacterium sp. | reverse complement strand
AGCAAGTTTTCATATATTTCTGATCAAAATTTAAACCCTAAGAGTGAACTAATAAAAACCCCATCTTTATGTTGCGGTATCACGTCATTGATAAAATCCCCGGTCTTAAAATATTGTACGCCGGCATTGTAACTCAGAAACTTGCTGATCTGCCAGGATACTGTAGAAATGTAAGCTGTGCCAATATATCGGCTGTCTGAATTTGAGGAACCCAGCCTGAGCGTACCATCCGGGAGATAAATACCGTCCTGTAGGGATTGTCGCCAGGAGAACACCGTCTCCAAAGAAAGTAGCACATTCTCGACCGGGTTCCAGCTCAGGTTGGGATGAATAGACAGCAGGTTTGCCGGACCGGCCTGTGGGTTCATACCGAAATAACCGCCGTTCGGATATAAAGCGTTAAATGTGCCCAGTTTACCGTCGCCCTTTGCATCGTCGCCTGAAATAAAATCGCTTCGGAGCTTTACTGTCGGAGCCCCTTTCAGATTAGCAAAGCGATAAGCGATATCCATCGAACCGCCCCAAGCGCGGATATCTGCCGCACTAAACTTGCCCAACTGATAACCGATCTCAAAGTTGTAGAGCAGTTCGTTTCCGTTCGCCCACAACCGTGTACCGACGGTATGACGGGTTTCAGCGGCAACACCATCATCAAACTTGGCCTCATCCCGGTTGATACCCATATAATAAAGGTCGATATTGAGCATTTTAGTCACGTTATGTGTACTGTAAACACCCCAAAGGCTCGATTTTCGGCTGATAATGGGATTATCAAACGCACCAGTCTTTACACGGCCGGCCGCCATTAGGAAAGCATCAACGTTCCATTTTGGGGAAGTATATGCCACCTTGGCTCCGTCGAAATACAAGCGAAGGTTGGGGCCTTCGCGAACATCGAGCAGCCGTCCGCTACCGTACTGCAATTCCTGGCGTCCTAGCCGGATGGTCATCCTATCATCCATTCCCTTGTAAGGGATCAGGTCTATGAAAAGGTTTTGAACGTTCAGCTGATCTTCATCGATAGGCCGTGGTCCGTTCTTTCGCCCGCTCTCCAAGCCGCTTCGTAACTGCCCGAAAATCCTGATTCTGCCACTTAGATGCAGATCGGCATGCAGCTGATATCGCTGTAGCAAGAAAATATTTCTGCCGACATTACCTGCGCCCCAGTCTTCGTGCTGTGCCCGGTCCAGTTCAGCCCGTAGTTCGCCACCGAAGGAAACATAGGTTCTTCCGCTTTCAGAAAGCGGAAGGTATTTCAACCTGTTGTAAAGGGTTCGGGTACTATCCTTCAAAGCTGAATAATCTTCATTAAAACGTAACAGTTTGAAATTTTGGGCATAGGAACATTCTGCCAACGTTAAGAGACTTATTAGTAATACAGTTTTTAGTTTCATCAGCCATGCATATATTGATTGATCTCCTGATCCGTTTTGGTTGGGGTCATTTTCCTTTCATCATGCATCATTTTGGTTCCCAAAAGAGGGTTACCCACCGTTCGCATATTTATTTATTTCCATCCCGTTCAGATCATTTTTTGCAGCTTTTTAGAACGGTAATCAATGGAAATATAGATCCCGTGTACTGCATGAACATCGTTATAAGATGCTATGCAAATCTCGGCAATCGGAATGCAACGGAACGACGACATTTGTAGGAAAAGTAAGTAGACAAAAGTCTACTGTTTTAATTGAGGGTGAGAAAATAAACTGGTTTAAACAACTTTTTCCAGCGATTGTCACGGCATAAGCAATCTCTACAAACACCTAGCTAATAAGCAATTACAATATGGAGAAAAACAATCGGCAAGCTCGGGATATCAATCAGCAAAATTTATATAGCTTTTCAGCAGTCTACAGGCAGCCCACTTTTTTTAGAAAAAAACACCTTTTGCTAGCAACAACAAGCCACTGATAAAATAAACCAGCAGACCACTGATCCAACGGCTTGTCTCCATCTTGCGGAGCGTTACGGGCGCAGTTATTCCTTGCACCGCTAACACTTCCGAAAACCGCACCAGATCAGCTTGGTTATAAAAACGCCTGTAATTTAATCTGATGCGTCGGTTCATACGATTGCTCCCAAAGCGAATGCATTAGCTAATTTATATTTTTTTTTAACGAATATGAGTCAGATTTGTGATGTAGCACTCCCTATTTTTGTCATAGCTTGGAGTATTAGAATTATAAAAGGGTCTGTTTCGCATGGAAACAGACCCTTGGTCTATAGTTAATCAAACAAACCTATACGGCAGAAAACTCTGGTGCATATTCTATGACCCCACTAACATGCTCAAGAGAGCCTGGCTGTAATTCCAGTCCCATTAAAAAGCTTGCGGGGACGTCAAATTGCGTTTTGATGCCCCATCTATCCGTAGCTGTGAAGCCGAATTTCGGATAGTAGTGTTCATGGCCCAGAACAATTACAGAATGATAATTTAACTCAGCGGCAAGAGAGAGGCTTTTACGGATTAACATGCTCCCAACACCTGATTTTTGGAAATCGGGTAATACTGAAAGAGGAGCTAGCGCAATGCTTTCGAAGCTCTCCAGCCCTTGGTGAATTTTGATTTTGGTATAAACGATATGGCCAATTATTTTCCCATTTAATTCAGCAACAAGCGAAAGTTCGGGAATGTATTGATCGCTTTTGCGCAAGGAATTAACGAGGTTCGCTTCGTCAGTCCGATTGAAGGCAAGTTCGTGGACTGAAAAAACCTCTTGGTAATCGACAGATTGTTCCTGACGAATCAGGATATAACTTGATGTCATGATGTCTAATTATAAAATGTATATAGAAATAATACTGGAAACCAGCAAAATGAAATATAGCACAAAACAGTGGAAGAAAACTTCCACACTGCTTAACGTGTCGCTATAATTAGACAATATCCATGAAATGCAAAGTTACAAAAAAAATGTAAAGAGATAAATTCTAACCTAGGTTGTCTTTGGATGTAACCAAAATAAGACCCTCATGGATCAAAAAGGATTCAATTTTAAACGCAGGATCAGCAAAGCACGCTGCAACTGTAAGGAGATAAAAAGTATTCATAGGGTTCAGCAATTATCTTTCAAATGTAGAATAAAATAGATTATTCATTTCGTGGGATCAACCTTCATGGACATTCTGCCACATTTGTAAACCTCAATTCCGGCACATCCGAAATCGGGCACTACTAAATTTGAAATCATAATTATTGCCCGTACAGGACCTTATTTTAGCTGTCTGACAACGCTCTATCTTTATGCTTTGTTACAAAGATTAGGTGTTGTAGCTGAAACTTAGTCGTAAAGGTGGTTCTTTACGAGCTGCTTTTTTCACCCACTCTTTTTAGTTATTTTAGTCTCACTATAGTGATTAGAATGGTTCATAAAAACCCACCTTGTATGGAAGCAGCAGCTTCTCAATGGAGTCATGCTGCATACGACTCTGTTGAAAAATACGTTTCAAGATTTATAATTTCCTTCTTACTTTTTTATGCCGTTCCTTATGGTGCCAATGCCCAATCTGCCAAGGATTCGCTTACAAAGTTGTTAAATGAACAATGCAACCAATCGGGGTTTCCAGGCTTTAGTGTTTCCATTGTAAACAAGGATAGTATTTTATATGAACATGCCTTCGGCTATGCGGACATTGAGAAAAAGATCCCATATAGTACCAGCACACTGCAGCCCATAGCTTCTGTGAGCAAATTATTCATAGGTATGGCAGTGATGAAAGCGGTGGAACAAGGACTGTTCACGCTCAATACCAATATCAATGATATTTTACCATTTAAAGTATTGCATCCATACAACCCTGAAACTCCAATTGCCATAAAACACCTGGTCACACATACATCGGGTATCACAGATAACCCGGATACCTATAAGAAAACCTACATCTATGTACCTCCTATAAAAAAAGACAACGCTTTATATCAACTCATGCTAGCTAAGGGATATGGTGCTACAGTAGCGGATACCAGCCTTGGAGGTTTTCTAAAAAGCTATCTGGCCGCGGGTGGCCTTTTTTTCAAAAAGAATAATTTCAACAAGGCTGCTCCTGGCAAAAGATACGAATATTCTAACCTTGCTTCTGACCTTGTTGCCTACCTGATAGAACTAAAATCCGGACTTTCATTTGCAGCATATACAGAGCAATACATTTTAAATCCGCTGCACATGAATTCTTCAGGATGGTTTGCAACAGCAGAGCATCAGAGCAGAAGCGCCATTTTGTATACCGGGCTAAAAGTTCCTTATCCAGCCTATAGTTCCATTTGTTACCCGGACGGGGGACTTATTACTTCCTGCCATGATCTGGGCATCTTTCTCAAAGAGAATATTGCTGGATATCAAGGGAAAGGCACACTATTAAAGCCGGCGTCATTTTCTACGTTGATGCAACCTGCCTTTTCAACAACCTATAAACCAAATAATATAAACCCAGACGAACCCAATGTCGGCGTGCTTTACACCATTAAAAAGAGCGGTATTATCGGTCATAGCGGCAGTGATGGCGGTGTAACGTCGTTTCTTTACTTCAATCCTGAAAAAGGATTTGGCATGCTCTTCATTGCCAACATAGAACTTGAGGGTCTAAATGGCATCAATAAGAACCTGCTTTCTGACTTTCAAAAAATCTGGGGCATCATGAGCCAATATGGAGTCAGGATGAATTCCCGGTTTTAGATTTCTATCAAATCTGCTGATGAAAGGTGATTTACAAAAGTATTGGGAACATCGAATTGCCAAATCAGCTGTTCCTATGAAGGGCTGTATAAATCTTACATTGAAAAATAAGGTGCCATGAATGATGCATTTCTCTTCAACCTTTCAGCAGTTAGTATCCCATTGTTACCAGCGGAGAATGAGCGATTACCTTCGCTCCGCTCGGTGATCTCTGATGAGAAGGCTTTAAATAACGCAAGCCGTTCGCTACACCCATTCCTTTTTTCGTTTACAGCTTATCTTTTCAAGCAAGCTTGACCGATAAGCTGTAAACAACGCAAGCCAGACTATGGTCGGGCTTGCGTTGTTTAGCGGAGAGTGAGAGAAATGAACTTTTTCGTAATTCACTGTCTTACAGAGTGCTTTTCAACATCTTACCAAAAGACGCACGATTTACGCTAATCCCAATATTATCGCTCAACTCAATATTATTCCTGTTTCTTTATACTCTTATTTGAAAGAACGTTATCCAACTTTAATTAAAACAAATTTACTGATTTTTTTATTCACCACTAGCCGGTATGGGAAAAATTGTAACATCACGAATGTCGGCAAAGTGCTAAATAGATCCGTAAATCTTAGCTCTTCTTTTGAATGCTTCCCTGGCACCTTCTAGAATATTGCAGGCTATTTCTTTAGTTTCCTCATTATCAATTGAACCCCTAGCAGAAATTATACATTTATCATTAGTGCTTTTTAATATTAAAATTTGTTCAGCATCTCCTAATATTGCTATATTGGCATTATGGGTTACAATTATTATTTGCCGTCGTTCTTTAGCTAGTCGTAAAACAGGAACTAGACTATGGTAAATAAACTCACCATCTAAATTATCCTCGGGCTGGTCTATAATCAGTGGTGCGTTGCTTTTTGAAGATAATAGCAAAGCTAATAAAACCGACTGTTGTTGCCCCAATGATAACTTTGAAAAATCTCTGTTTACATAATTAGGTTTTCCTGTTGCACTTGGGACTGCTTTAGTTACGATCAAGTTTGGCAAATCAAAGATCTCACATACTTCCAAATCAAATTTAATTTTTTGGTCGGAAAGTGTCGTTATTATTCTGTCGGCTTCATTTTTATCAAAAACCAAAATTCCTTCTTTGGTTTTTACTTCCATAACCGCCGAAATATCCTTTTTTTCTACGGCATCCAATAAGCCTTTTAAACTTAACTGAGAAATTAGCATGTTTGCTCTCGCCACATGATGAGTCTTCCAAGACATGGCTTGTTTAATAATTTCCTCTGCTGTGGGAGAGTATGATCCCTCAGCAAATTTTAGATTAACCATTAAATCCGTCAACACAGACTTTAAAGTTGACGATGCTTCCTTGGCATAAACTATTCTAGTCATTGAAATTCTAGAACGAATGTCCCACAATTTTTTTATGGCCACTTTATAGGATTTTCGAAGTAACTCTAATTGAGGTTTCCAGGAATTTAGAATTTTCAGATCAGCAATATATTTCGCTTCTTGATCTGCAAGCTTTTGAATGTACAAAAGATCAAGTGGAATGTTTTGGTCAAAAAGCTCTTTCTTCTTTTCTTCAATGATTTGGATTGCTTTATTTTCCCTTGCTCT
This sequence comes from Pseudosphingobacterium sp., assembly GCA_035565175.1. Taxonomy (GTDB): domain Bacteria; phylum Bacteroidota; class Bacteroidia; order Sphingobacteriales; family Sphingobacteriaceae; genus Olivibacter. The sequence continues at coordinate 114 of DATMSZ010000518.1, read as the reverse complement.
CCAATCTTCAATATATTGTTTCACATTTTGTTCCAATACAACATATTCTAATCTTGTTGTTTCTTGGATTTTACTTGCCTTCTGTTCGAAATTTTTACTACTATCAACAATAGA
>DATMSZ010000517.1:0-13553 GCA_035565175.1 Pseudosphingobacterium sp. | reverse complement strand
ATTATAATGCGCTAAATACAAACTTTAAACAAATACCTACTATTATGATCAATGCAAACCAAAGTAATATCAGGCAACTGATGTGTGGTGTTTTGCTGGTAGCTTCCGCGTGCCTACCTAAGGAAAACTTCGCTTCAGATGTCCCAGATATTTTAGAGGAAAAGATTGTAAGTCAATCCAATCAACAACAACAAACTATTACAGGAAAAGTAAATGAGATGACCGGGAGCGAAGGTATCCCAGGGGTAAGCGTGCTTATCAAGGGCTCTCAAAAAGGAACAACTACCGATATTGATGGTAAATTCCGACTGGAAAACGTGCCACCGAATGCGACTTTAGTTTTCACTATGGTGGGTTATAAAACGCAAGAAGAGCCTGTCAACAATAGGAGCTCCATCACGATCACTTTGCAAGACGATGTTGCAAATCTACAGGAAGTGGTGGTAGTTGGTTATGGAACGCAGAAAAAGGAAACGGTAACAGGCTCGGTCGCTTCTGTGAAAAGCGATCAATTGGTTAAATCGCCATCCTTAAACGTCTCCAACTCCTTAGCGGGGCGACTTCCTGGGGTTATCGCTACGCAAAATAGTGGTGAGCCTGGCGGAGATGGCTCTAACATTAAAATTAGAGGAACCAACACCTTGGGTAACAGTAGTCCGTTAGTCGTTATCGATGGAATACCGGCCAGGCAGGGAGGTATCGAACGGCTAAATCCTGCAGATATCGATAATATCTCTGTTCTGAAGGATGCTGCCGCCGCAATTTATGGAGCAAGAGCAGCGAATGGGGTAATACTTGTTACCACAAAAAGAGGTAAATCGGGTCGTCCCTTGCTTTCTTATACCTACAACCAAGGGTTTTCACAGCCTACCGTTATTCCGGAATTAGCGGATGCCGCTCAATATGCCGAAATGCGAAATGAGCTTGAACTGTTCAAATTGCCTGTTGCAGAATGGTCAGCGGCCAACACTGCCTTGAAACAGGAGGGGCAATATACAAGACCAAGTGGATCGATATTAACAGCACCCTTTCAGCCGGAAGAGTTTCAACAATTCAGAGATGGATCAGACCCTTGGGGCCACCCTAATACAGATTGGTATGGATCGACCTTAAAAACATGGTCGCCACAAGCTAGACATAATGTGCAGCTTACCGGCGGATCGGAAGATTTTACCTATTTGACCTCCATTGGCTATCAAAATCAAGATGGCTACTATAAAAATTCTGCCACTGGATACAAACAGTACGATATCCGTATTAATATGGATGCCAAAATCAGCAAATATGTTAACGCAAAAATTGGCATCTTGGGAAGACAGGAGAACCGTAATTTTCCAACGAAATCAGCTGGTACGATTTTTAGAATGCTTATGCGGGGAAATCCAACGCAGCCAGCGTTTTGGCCAAATGGAATGCCTGGGCCTGACATTGAAAATGGTGAAAACCCAGTGGTTATCACGACAGATCAAACAGGCTACGACAATAATAAACAATACTATTTCCAAACTAACGGCCAATTAGATATTCAGATTCCCGGCGTTGAAGGGCTTAAATTTACAGGAACCGCTTCGGTTGATAAGTTCATGAAGCAATCTAAAAAATGGGAAACGCCTTGGTATCTTTATACTTGGCAGGGGGCTTATGAGCAAGACGGTGTAACACCTCAACTGGTACGTGGTAGACGGGGTCCGGCAGATCCGCGTTTAACCCAAGCAAGTGAAGATCAGTTAAACGTATTGTTAGGTGGTGTGTTAAACTATGATAGAAAGATCGGTGATCATACGTTTAATGTGATGGCTGGTATTAATAGGGAAACGATTGATAATGAGAACTTCAATGCTTATAGACGTTACTTTATATCAACGGCTATCGATCAGCTAGTTGCTGGAGGAGAGCGCGAAAAGAACAATAATGGAGGTGCGTGGAATCGTGCACGCTTAAACTATTTTGGAAGGGTTGGTTACAACTATAAAGAAAAGTATATCGCTGAGTTCTTATGGCGTTATGATGGTTCATATATGTTCCCTAAGGATAGCCGTTTTGGCTTCTTCCCAGGGGTGTTAGCTGGATGGAGAATATCTGAAGAGAACTTTTGGAAGGAAAATGTGCCATTTGTAAACTATTTGAAACTGAGAGGTTCTTGGGGACGAATGGGGAATGACAACATCTACTTCAAAAACAACTATGCAGAAGGCCAATATTTAGAAGATGACGCGAAGTTGCAGGAGTACCAATACTATTCTACCTATGGTTATGGAACTTATATTGTGGATGGTCTATTGGTGAAGTCGCTTTACGAATCAAGAGTACCAAATGCCTTCGTTACTTGGGAGGTAGCCGACAATTATAACCTTGGCTTGGATGGGCAGTTAATGGACGGTAAGATCAATTTTGAATTTGATGTTTTTATGAATAAACGTTCAAATATCTTATGGCAACGGAACGCCTCTATTCCACAAAGTACCGGTATGACTTTACCTGCAGAGAACATAGGAAAGGTAGATAACAAAGGATGGGAGTTTAATGTAGGATACAATGGTGCCGCGGGCGACTTTAAGTACAACATAAGTGTTAATGGCGGTTACACTAAAAATAAAATTAAATTCTGGGATGAAGCACCTGGTGCGCCAGAATGGCAACGTACCACCGGAAGGGTGTCGGACGCTCAATTATATTACATATATGATGGCGTCTTCAGAGATGAAGCGGATATTGCTAGCAATACCTTAGATTATAGTGCGATTACCAATAATTTACGCCCAGGAGATATGAAATATCAAGATTACGATGGTGATGGAAAAATCACGCCGGACGATCGTATAAGAAGGGATAAAAATAGACAGCCAACATTTCAAGGTGGTTTAAATATTGGTCTACAGTATAAAAACTTTGATCTTACAGTGCTTTTCCAAGGGGCTTCAGGGGGTGAATTAAGAGTGGCTTCCGATGAATCGGGTGCTATTGGAAACTACCTTTTAGAGTTTTATGAAAATAGATGGACGGTAGAGAATCCTAGCAGTGAACATCCGAGAATTACCGATCGTAGCGATCAATATTATTCTAACAATAACACGTATTGGTTACAGAGCACCAACTATATCCGTTTAAAAAATGTGGAACTGGGCTATACATTACCTGCTAAAATTGGAGAGAAGATTGGAATAAGCAATTTAAGGGTCTATGTTAGTGGATTTAATCTGTTAACTTTCAGTAAGATGAAAGCGTACGATCCCGAATCAACGAATGTATTGGGTCAGTATTATCCGCAATCGAGAATTCTTAATACTGGATTGGCTGTAACATTCTAAAAAGAAGATCATGAAAAAGAATATTAGAATAATACAAATATTATTAGCAGTGATGACTATAGGAATAGTTTCCTGTAAGACTGAATTTTTGGATACAGAACCGCTAACAGAAGTACCACAAGAAGTAGTCTGGAGTGATGCGGGTTTAGCGGAAGCCTTCGTGCTCGAAATATATAATGGCCTTGGGCAGGGAGGTTTCGAAGAGGAGATGCAATCGTCATTAACAGATGAGTCGATGTTTACTCACCCAGGTAGAGGCATTAATACCATCACAGAATCTCGCTCTAATCCCGCCGATCAGGGGCAGATTAAGAAGACTTACCTTTGGGACTCTGTTTATACTCGGATTCGGGCAAGCAACATAGCGCTCAAGAATCTCAGCGCACCGCAATTTGAAAATACAAATAATTTGGTGGAGCGCTTAAAGGGTGAAGCACACTTTCTACGTGCTTATTATTATCAGCAACTTCTTCGCTTTTATGGCGCAGTGCCTTTAATTGACAGGCCATATGAATTAGGTGAAGCTGATTATACGGCTCCACGAAACACATACGAAGAATGCGTGAACTTCATTGTTGCCGATTGCGATACGGCAATAAGCTTGCTGGCAGGCTTAAACGCAGCAAGAGGAAGAGCCGGTGAAGCAGCTGCAATGGCGCTAAAAGCCAGGGTACTGCTATACGCGGCAAGTGATTTACATGATATGCCCACAGCATCTTCTAAATCGCCAACTATTTCCAGCTATAGCAACAAAGAATATTTAGGATATACGAGTGGTAACCGTATGGAACGCTGGCAAAAAGCTAAAGATGCAGCATTGGCAGTAATTAACCAAACGGCCTATGCTTACAAATTAGATTTAACAGCCCCTGCAACGCCGGAAGAAGGAGAAGAAAATTATATGGTGCTCTCTTTAGGGGGAGGAAGTAAGGCGGTTGCTGGCGATGGTGCGCGCGAGATATTATTGGGGAGGTTTTTCGTGGATTTGAAGGATGAAGCAGGAAATTGGCTGGGCAGAAACAATGGACCCAATGGCTATCATAATTGGGCTGGGAACACACCAATACAGAATTTAGTAGACGATTATGAAATGTTAGATGGTAGTAAGTTTAGCTGGGATAATCCCGCACATGCTGCTGCTCCCTATCAAAATCGCGACCCTCGATTAGCTGCTACCATTTTACACGATGGGTCAGACTGGAAACCCAGAACGGACGATGTTAAAGGACGAGACCCTAATAATCAGATACAGACTGGTCAATACCAAGTGACGAATGCGTCAGGAGGCATTGCAACGCAATATGGCTTAGATACCAGAAACAGTCCGGTAGAAGATTGGAACGGTACGCATACAGGTTATTACTTCCGGAAATTCACAGATCCAGATCCACTAGTAGTCGACCAAAATACGCGTCAATTTATTCCCTGGCCAGCACTGAAATATACAGAAGCCGTGTTAAATTATGTAGAGGCCTGTATAGAATTGGGGGAAGATGGAGAAGCTAGAAACTGGTTAAATAAAATCCGCTTTAGAGCTGGTATGCCAGCAATCTCAGAGTCGGGAGATGCCTTGCGTCAGCGGTATCGGAATGAGCGGAGAGTTGAACTGGCTTACGAAGAACATCGTTTCTTTGATACCCGCAGATGGATGATCGCACCAACAACATTGGGCACAAAAATTAGACTGATAAGGATTTTTGGTACATTGAAGCCGGGAAAACAGGTAAGGGTATATAAGTATGATCCAGAGAATTACACCTATACTTATACACCATCAGAACTTGATCCGGGTATTGAAAACCGCCAGTGGCTTGATAAAATGTATTTCATCTCCATCCATAGAGATGAAATGAATAGAAATGGCAAACTAGTACAGAATCCAGGATATTAGAGAATAGTATCAAGACATAAGCGTCAAGTATCAAGATATACGTATCAAGACGTAGATAATAAGTATCAAGATAAGAGTATCGAGCAATTTCAAGTGCTCGGCTCTTTGTCTTGATACTTTTTCTTTTACCTCCAAAATTAAGCATTACTAGCTGGCCAATCTATCAATAAAGGGACCAATCAGTATAATGTCATCATTTTCCTTTTTATGCAAACTTTTCTGACCATTCTTTAGTTTTACTTACATTCAATATTAACAATCACAATTATGGAATATAGGAGGATGGGCCGCGCCGGCTTACAGTTAAGTGCATTATCGTTTGGCTCATGGGTCACGTTTGCAAAACAGGTGGACGACGGGTTAAGTGATCGCCTTATGGGGATTGCTTACGATGCTGGCGTGAATTTTTTTGACAATGCCGAAGTTTATGCCGGTGGGGAATCTGAAAAAATGATGGGAAGAGTGTTAAAGGCTAAGAATTGGGATCGTACATCTTTTGTCGTGTCTAGCAAAGTATTTTTTGGTTGGAGAGGGAAAGATAAAAAGCCTAACCAACATGGGTTAGGACGTAAACATATCGTAGAAGCCTGCCATGAGGCATTAAAACGACTGCAGGTAGATTATCTTGACTTGTATTATTGTCACCGCCCGGATAAAAATGTATCCATTGAAGAAGTGGTTCGTACCATGAACACCCTTATTCAACAGGGTAAGATTCTTTATTGGGGAACCAGCGAATGGAGTGCTGCGGAAATTGTGGAAGCGCATGCTATAGCCGCTAGATTAAACTTAGAAGTACCTGCAGTAGAGCAACCTGAATATAATTTGTTTAATAGGCAAAAAGTGGAAGTGGATTATTTGCCCATCTTCCGTAATTTAGGTATGGGAACTACTATTTGGAGCCCGTTGGCATCGGGGCTATTAACTGGGAAATATAATGAGGGTATTCCAGAGGGGTCGCGGCTTACTTTGGAAGGTTACGAATGGCTGAAAGATAAATCATATACGGAGCAAAAGTTAAATGCGATAAGAAACCTGGGAAAGCTAGCGAACGATTTAGATGCAAGCCTCGCGACATTGTCGATAGCTTGGACGATCGCTAATCCGCATGTTTCAACCGCCATTTTAGGGGCCACCAAAGAAAGTCAACTTCAGGAGAACTTCAAAGCGCTAGAAGTGCTCCCGAAATTAACAGCGGATATATTGGATGAAATAGACAATATAATGGGAACCAAACCCGTGTCGCCGGAGTATTAATATTAGTTGTGAGTTGCCAGTTGTGAGTTGTCGTATCAACAACTCGCAACCAACTACTCGACTATATTAACTATTTAACAACTTAACAATAACAACTACCGTTTCTCCCCTACGGCCTTAAATTCAGAGCCCTCTTTCCATTTTGGGTAAGTTGTTTCCATGCTTAACGTATAACCCACATCGAAGAGTAATTGTAAATCTGCTATGATACCATCCAGTTGCCATGTATCATCATATTGATCTCCGGGTTGATGATAGCGTGTTTTATTGTAATCAGCTTTTTGTGCTAAACCAACCTCTTTACCCTTCCCAATAACATCATCGCCAGTGGCCGGGTATAAGGCCGGCACACCTACTTTAGCAAAGTTAAAATGATCGGAGCGATAAAACCAGCCATTGGTAGCGTCTGCTGGAGCGAGGATAATCCTATTTTGTTTTTTCGCTGCTCTATCGGCATAATCATCCATTTCCGACTGCCCAAGTCCTACAATAGTAATGTCCTTCGTTTTGGCGATAGGAGCCATCGCATCCATATTAAGATTAGCTACTGTTTTAGCCAATGGGTAAACGGGGTGTGTTGCATAATATTCAGAACCAAGTAGGCCCTGTTCCTCTCCGGTAAGTGCAATAAATAAGATAGAACGTTCGGGGGCTGTCTTTGCGCTTTTAAATGCTTTTGCTATTTCTAATAAACCAGCAACACCGGTAGCATTATCTACCGCCCCGTTGTAGATAGAATCACCTTTAATAGCTTCGCCGATGCCTAAATGATCCCAGTGAGCAGAATATATAATACATTCTTCCGGACGCTTACTTCCTTCTATTTTGGCAATAACATTGTTCGAAGTGGACTTTTTCACATCTTGCTTGATGTTAACGCCGGTATTAATATGAAGATCTACAGCTTTAAATCCAGGTTTTTTAGCTTGTTCAATTACGTCGGAGGATAGGCCGGCAAATTCAAATAATCTTTTGGCAGCATCGGCACTCAGCCATCCTTCAAAGGCTGCTCTTGATGCGCCATTGTCTGCTGTTTGGAGATTTAGTTGCGGACCACTCCAGCCACTCCTCACAACATGCCAGCCATAACTAGCTGCACCCGTATCATGAATAATTAAAACGCCAGTAGCCCCTTGTCTGGCAGCTTCCTCAAATTTATACGTCCAGCGCCCGTAATAGGTCATATTACCTCCCTTAAAAAGGTCTTTATTATAATATCCGGGATCATTCACCATTACTACTACCGTTTTTCCTTTCACATCCAGACCCTCATAATCATTCCATTTAAATTCGGGAGCAACAATTCCAAAACCGGCAAAAACAACTTCTGAGTTTTTTATATCAATGTTAGGTTGTACGCGCCTACTACCCAATACAGCTTCTTCAAGTAATTTAAAATCAATTTTACCTTTTGCGCCATTAAATGACAAGATATTATTTGGCGTTGATTTTATTTCTACCATGGGTACTTCCTGGAAGAAACTTTGCCCATTACCAGATGAAAGGCCAATTTCTTCAAAGGCATTTTTGATGTAGGCAATGGTCTTTTGCTCACCGTTTGTAAAAGGCTTCCTGCCCTCAAAGCTGTCGGCCGCCAAATCTTTAACATATGTTGAAAAACCAACAGCCGTTATGCTCTTAAAAGCGGTAGAGTCTGCAGTGTCTGCCTTTTTCTCACCGCTACTACATGCAGCAAGTAAGAAAACAAAGAAGGGTAAAGAGTATAATATTTTGTTCATGATCAAAAAATATGGTTAAATTTATACGAATAAACACTATGTTACAAACATATACAAAGCACCCTTTATATGCAATTTAAAGATGTAACCTATATTAGCTAGGTAAACGCTTCATAAAATACCAATTTGTTTAGTATTTTTACAGCGAAAATAACGAAATGGTTAAAACTGTGTTCGGTAAACGGGTAATTGTATAGTACGTTTGCTTGGCGCAATTATTCCAAGATATAGAAAAACCGAATGCTGATTTCAGATGCTAAAAGTTGATAAAAAAAAACATGAGCGAAGAAATAGATAACAATGAACTTTCTAGAAATAATAATGACGACGATCTAAGCCATAATCTAACCATTCCCCTTTCCGGGTTGTATGAAAATTGGTTCCTCGATTATGCCTCTTATGTAATATTGGATCGCGCCGTTCCACATATCAATGACGGATTAAAACCTGTTCAACGTAGAATTCTCCATTCTTTAAAGGAAATGGATGACGGCCGTTTCAATAAAGCGGCCAATGTTATTGGGAACACCATGAAGTACCATCCCCATGGAGATGCTTCTATTGGCGATGCAATGGTGCAGATTGGTCAAAAAAATCTTTTAATTGATTGCCAAGGAAACTGGGGAGATCCCACAACAGGTGACTCTGCTGCTGCGCCGCGTTATATCGAGGGGCGCCTTAGCAAATTTGCTAATGATGTGGTATTTAACCCGGATACTACCGAGTGGCAATTAAGCTATGACGGACGAAATAAGGAGCCAGTAACCTTACCTGTAAAATTTCCCCTCCTGTTAGCCCAAGGTGCCGAAGGTATTGCCGTTGGTTTAGCTACCAAAATTATGCCGCACAATTTTATAGAACTCATTGATGGTTCTATCGATGTATTGCGTGGAGGCCGGCCAAATTTATTACCTGATTTTCCTACCGGCGGACTGGCAGATGTTTCCGCTTATAATGAGGGGCTTAGAGGAGGTAGAGTAAAAGTAAGAGCGCGAATCGAAGAACGTGATAAAAAGACCTTAGCGATTACCGAAATACCTTTTGGAACGACTACCGGAGGCTTGATTGATAGCGTCATCGCGGCAAATGACAAGGGTAAGATTAAAATAAAGAAAATAGAAGATAATACGGCAGCATCAGTGGAAATTATGGTCCATTTGGCCCCTGGTATTTCTCCAGATGTAACTATTGATGCCCTTTTTGCTTTTACAGATTGCGAAGTATCGATCTCTCCTAACACTTGCGTGATTCGCGATGAGCGGCCGCATTTCATGAGTGTAAATGATATACTCATAGAAAACACGAAAAACACAAAAGCACTACTTAAGTCGGAGCTTGAGATTCGGTTGAATGAATTGCTTGAAAGAATCTTTTTTAGCTCCTTGCTGAAAATATTTATCCAAGAAGGGATGTACAAACACCCCGATTATGAAAATTCCGGAAACTTCGAGGTTGTTGTAGGCGTTTTAAACCGACTGTTTACACCATTTTTCCACCAGTTTTATCGCGAAATTTTACCGGAGGACTACAAAAAGCTTATAGACAAGCCAATGAGTAGCATCACCCGCTTTGACGTAGCAAAAGCCGATGAGCAAATGAAAGCTTTGGAGGAAGAGATCAAAGAAGTAAAGCATCATCTAAAACATTTAACAGATTACGCTATTGCTTGGTACGAACGGTTGAAGCAAAAATATGGTAAGGGCCGTGAACGAAAAACCGAATTGCGTGTATTTGAAAAAGTAGAGGCAGCACAAGTTGCTTTAGCAAATGTCAAACTTTATGTAAATAGGGTAGATGGTTTCATTGGTACTGGCCTCAGAAAAGACGAATATGTAGGCGACTGTTCGGATATTGATGATATCATCACCTTCCATGAGAATGGCACTTGTATAGTTACCAAAGTGCAGGACAAGGTTTTTGTGGGAAAAGACATTATTCACGTTGGTGTCTTCAAGAAAGGAGACGAACGAACAGTCTATAACCTAATCTATCGTGATGCGAAAACAGGTGTTTCCTATGTTAAACGATTTTCCATTTTGGGTGTAACCCGTGATAAGGCCTATGATTTAACTAAAGGGAGCAAAGGGTCCAAAATTGTATACTTCACGGCTAATCCGAATGGCGAGGCAGAGGTAGTAAATGTACAACTGAAGCCCCATTCTAAATTGCGTAAGTTGCAGTTTGATCTGGATTTTGCAGATATCGCTATTAAAGGAAGAGGTTCACAAGGAAATATTGTGAGCAAATATCCCATCAAAAAAATTATTTTGAAATCCAAAGGAATATCTACACTTGCAGGCAGAAAGATTTGGTATGATGAGATACTTCATCGGTTAAACGTTGATGGTAGAGGAAAATATCTGGGAGAATTCGATGGGGATGATCGTATTTTAATTGTGATGCCCGACGGTACGTATAACTTAAGTAGCTTCGAATTGACTAATCATTTTGATCCCAAAATGATCCGGATTGAAAAGTATAATGCTGATCATGTTTATACGGCGGTTCATTTGGATGGAAAATCGGGTAATTACTTGGTCAAACGATTTTTGTTTGAAAATACACCTCTTGGAAAGAGTACATCTATTATTAATGAAGAACCGGGATCCAAATTGATTTTACTTACCAATGGAAATGATCCCGTCGTTCGTATAGATCTATTGAAAGGTAAAAGTCAAAATGCCGAATCGTTAGAACAACATCTTAATGAAATTGTTGATGTCAAAGGGATGAAAGCTCAGGGCAACCGCCTCAGTCAACATGAAATTCGCAAAGTGACCTTGTTAACGGAAGAGGAAGATCTGAATAAAAAATCAAATGAGCTATCCTCAAAAACCGAAACAGCGGATACAGACGAATTGGAGACGGATTTTGAAGAATCGGAAACTGGTTCAGGAGAGGATGAAACAAGCGGTGGCGAAGACTCAACTAGCGAAGAGCCAATAGTAAAGCCCAAGCCGAAGGTTGATTTTGAGATTACCAACCCAGACGATATAGACTTGGATGATAATGGACAACAGTCCCTTTTTTAAGTTGTGAGTTGTGGGTTGTGAGTTGGGCCTTTTTAATTTTTAATTTTAATTTTTTAATTTAATCGTATGAAAGCAACATTCGGTGGTGGTTGCTTCTGGTGTACAGAGGTAATCTTTCAACAGCTTGAGGGAGTGAATAGCGTTTTACCTGGCTATATGGGAGGGCATAAAGAGAACCCGACATATAAAGAAGTCTGTACAGGTGAAACAGGACATGCTGAAGTAGTGCAAATAGACTATGATCCCGACAAGCTTTCTTATAAAAAGTTGCTAGGCATATTCTTTAAAACACATGACCCAACAACCTTAAACCGTCAAGGAAATGATATTGGCACGCAATATCGTTCTGCTATTTTTTACCATACGCCGGAGCAAAAGTTTGAAGCGGAGACGCTGATCAACAAATTGTCTGAAGAGAAAATATATGATAATCCAATTGTGACAGAGGTAGTGGGTGCCCAGACCTTTTACGAAGCGGAGGATTATCACCATGATTATTTTAATAATAATCCGGATAATCCATATTGCGCAGCAGTTATCCAGCCTAAATTGCAAAAATTCCTAAGAAGTCAGGATCACTAAATAATAATAAGTGGGCAAATAATTAGTTTATATTAATTATTTGCCTATTGATATTGAATATAGCTTGGTTTTGGCTTTAATTGTAGCAGCTCTGCAGGTGTGAGCATTCTCTTTGGTGCCTGTTTAATATCATTTTTATAGAACAACTTGAATCCGGTAAACTGTACAGGTTCGGCGTAAATGAAATGTCTGTAGGTACCTTTCTTTAATGCTGGAGCTCCCCAACCATCCATTTCCATTACAAATTGTACTTCTTCCCTAAGTTTGATCGCTCGGTATTCCTTAACCATCGCCTTTGTAAAACGATGTACTACTAATATTTTGGGAGGGAGCTTATATTTTCTCACCAACTGAGCTAGAAAATCAGATGCATAGTTAATGTCCTGCGCGTGGAAGCTCCCAATCCTAGAGCCTGGCTTGCTTCCGTCTTTCATCGAGAACTCCGGATCGATGCCAAGATGCACAAAAGGTAGCTTAAGATACTTTTCCAGCCGGGGGATTTCTTGTTCTAGATTGCTTAGACCAATTTGTATATCCAAGAAAATAAGCATGTGATCACGCATAGCAGCGATAGTCAGCACGGAGTCTATTTGTTTATCTGGCATACGTAAACGGTGTTTCCCATCTTTGCCGGGTTCCCCTTGAGCCGTAACAGCTATATAATGGAGCGCAGGGATGGCTTTTATACTACTATCCGCTAGGTTCCACTTTTCTACCTCTTGGTCGAGTTTTGCTAACATTTGTTTAGGTGGAAGCTCACCCAATATACCCATTCTGGTGGAATATAGGTTTCCGTAAAAGGCGATAATCCGATTATAGGGTAAAATAGCGCCCTGTAAAGGAAGAGGTTGCTTCAGCACGGGCCATTTTCCAGTGGTGTCGTTCGCAAGAGCATGTAATTTAGAAAAGTAATCCATACTATCTACATGATGAATAATAAGGGAGTCTTTTATAGCGGCTACCGCTGCATTCGATCTCGTGTCAGTAACAGCTAATTGAGCACATGACAGGGTGGTGCTCAGGGTTATAATAAACAGGGTAAAAAGCAGCAACCGTTTTGCTAAGAGTGAAATAATATTCATTATCTGGAAATAACAGGTAAGAGTCATGTTGCCTTGCAATTGTAAGGGCCAACCAACAAAAATAATAATATTTCGCAAATGGAACCATTATAATGGATTCTCTAAAAAAAAGACATTCTATTCATCATTCCTTCCCAAAAACTGAATTATTTAAATATTATTTGTACTTGTTCTAAATAAGAGCTATACTTGTATCGTAATCGATAATGATTCTAAATAATAAGAAGAGATTAATAAACAATATAAAAGAAAACATGTTTCATGTTAGGTTTGGTTGGTTAAAGTTCTCGGTCCTTCGTGTTGGGATGACGGACCGGAACTTTAAAGATTAGATCATAACATTACAAGTTGAAAGAATTATCATAAGGATAACCATATCGATGGTTTATATTTTGTTTAGTTTAGTTAGTGTAAAGCGGTTGTCGTGAGATATCCGCTTTAATTATTTGCGAAATCTCTCTAAATGCAATTCGTGTAAATTCCGTCTTTCTCTAGCCATTAATCCGCAGCCTAAATAGTTCTCCAAATCGTTTCTATACCTTCTTTTCTAACGAACTGTTGAAATTCGGTTAGTAGTGCCTTCGTTGCTCTAACAGCCTGCGGAGTAACCTTCTTACGGATAGCGTACACGGCTAATAAACCAGCAGCTTCTCCAATATTCC
>DATMSZ010000516.1:0-14406 GCA_035565175.1 Pseudosphingobacterium sp. | reverse complement strand
ATTGAGCCAACTTGTTTTTCCGCTTAAAGGGATTGTTTTCTTTTAAAATGGCTGCTTTTTTTTTCAATAATGTTTCAAGTTTGCTGTAATATGCATCATTATCTATGTTTTCGAGCGCTTCTTTTATCAGCCGTGGGCTTACCATTTTCTGTTTAAGATGTTGTTTGATCTTTAATTTTCCCCAAGCTTTTATGTTGAATTTTCCGGAAGTGAATGCATACGCAAATCTTTCTTCGTTTAAAAAGTTCTCTGTAATAAGATCAGCTATCACTTCTTCGACCTCATTTGTATAAAGGCCCCAATTATAGAGTTTGTTCCTTACTTCTTGCTGAGCTCTTTCTTGATAGGCACAAAATTGCTGTGCCTTTAATTTTGCCTGATTAGGGGTTAATTTAAGCTGTTTTTCCTTTGGCTCCTGATCCATTTATCTAAAATCGTAAAAAATTGTGGCATTGCTAAAAAAATCATCAATTTTGCTTAGCAAAATAGTTGGGACGAAGGCTCCACATAGTATAATGTCGATAAACAGAATAGATCTTTACAATGAATGATACCATATATACAGCACTTGATATAGCGAATATTGTAGGAGCTGTGTGGAAAAGGCTAGTTGAACCAACAACAGAAATTGAAACGTTGAGTTATGATAGTAGAAAGCTAACAAACCATGGGCACGCATTATTTTTTGCGCTCAGTGGTCGGCGTGATGGACATCAGTATCTACAGGACGTTTATAAAACGGGCGTTCGAAATTTCGTATTAAACAAAGGAGCTTTCAAGGAGGAACTTTTGACAGATTGCAACTTGATTGTTGTAAACGATACATTAGAAGCACTACAGCAGCTAGCTGCCCATCACCGTAGCCAGTTTCATTATCCCGTCATTGCTATCACAGGCAGTAATGGCAAAACAATCGTTAAAGAGTGGTTAAACCAATTGTTATCGCCTGATTATGATATTGTGAGGAGCCCGAAAAGCTTTAATTCACAGCTTGGAGTGCCTCTTTCTCTTTGGCAAATGAATAATCGGCATAATTTGGCTATTATAGAGGCTGGTATAAGTAAAGAAGGGGAAATGGATACCCTAGAAGCTATGATAAAGCCAACGATTGGGGTCTTCACAAATCTTGGCGCGGCTCACGACGAGGGTTTTTCGTCAGCGAAATCAAAAGCCTCAGAAAAAATGAGTCTTTTTAAGGATGCAGAAGAAGTGATTTATTCAGCAGATTATTTGGATCATCATTTCTCTATTCCTGGAAAAAAACAATTCAGCTGGAGCGTAAATGGAACGGGAGACCTTTCAGTTTTAGAGATACATAAGCAGGGGCATCTAATGTTATTGAAAGCAATTTACAATAAACAAGAATTAAACCTCAGCATACCTTTTACTGATAAGGCTTCCATAGAGAATGCTGTTTGTTGTTGCGCAGTTATGTTGGCATTAGGCTATACAGCCGTAACGATTGCAAGTAGAATGCCGAGATTACAAAGGGTTGGTATGCGTTTAGAATTGAAAAAGGGTCTTAATAATTGTTCTATTATAGATGATTCCTACAGCAATGACATGTCTTCCTTAACCATCGCGCTGGATTTCCTAAGACAACAAAAGCAATATCCTTTGCGCACTGTTATTCTTTCGGATATTGCGATTCATGAACAGGATGCAAATAAGATATACAGGCAGCTTGCCAACCTGATGAAAGATAAACAGATTGATCGGTTGCTTGGAGTGGGCCAGCACCTAACGAAATACGCACATCTGTTCCAATTGGACGCTCAATTTTTTAACTCTACGGAAGAATTGATACAGTCTTTAGAACAATTGGAACTTAAGAATACAACTATACTTATCAAAGGCGCTAGGGTTTTTGGCTTTGAGCGTATTAGCAAAGCACTTACTTTACAGACACATGAAACCACATTAGAAATAAATTTGAATGCACTGGAGCATAATCTCAATAGCTATAAAAATCTCCTAACAAAAGGAACCAAATTGATGGTAATGGTGAAGGCTTTTTCTTATGGTAGCGGAAGCTTTGAAATAGCTAATCTTCTACAATTCAATAAGGTCGATTACCTAACTGTTGCCTATGCCGATGAGGGGATCACCTTAAGGAATGCAGGTATTGAGTTACCGATCGTTGTAATGAGTCCAGGAGCTGAAACATTTGACCAAATGATACTTCACCGTTTGGAACCAGAAATCTATAGTTTCAGTGAGTTGAAGAGCTTTATAAAAACAGTAGGAGATAAAGAGGCGAGCAAATACCCGATACATATCAAGTTGGATACGGGTATGCACCGCTTGGGTTTTGAGAGCGAAGATTTGCAAGAATTAGTATCTTTGTTAAAAGCAACAGAAACCGTTTTTGTAAAAAGTGTGTTTTCTCATCTTGCTGCAAGCGGTGATCACAAGCACGATGATTTTACACGGCATCAGATTGATCAATTTATTCAGTTTACTAATATCTTTAAAGAACGTCTCGGTTATGATTTTATAAGGCATATAGCGAATACATCTGCTATTGTACGTTTCCCGGAAGCACAGCTAGATATGGTGAGGTTAGGAATAGGATTGTATGGTGTGGGAAGTGACGCGGGTAATGGACTTTTTCTGCATCCGAGCGCTCAGTTAAAAACAAGTATTACGCAAATTAAACATATAAAAGTAGGCGAAACGATCGGTTACAACAGAAATGGCCGTCTTGATGGCGAAGGAAAAATTGCTACCGTAAAAATAGGTTATGCTGACGGTTATAACCGACGCTTAGGTAATGGGGTAGGAAAGATGTTGATTAACGGATATGAAGTCCGTACGGTTGGTGATATTTGTATGGATATGTGCATGTTAGACATAACAGATATAACGGCAGAGGAGGGTGATGAGGTAATCGTTATAGGCGAGCATATATCAGTCGAGTCCATTGCTAAGCAGATAGACACCATTCCTTATGAAGTATTAACTGGAATATCACAACGTGTAAAACGCGTTTATTATTACGAATAGTTTATGTTAGAAAAGATAATGTCAAATAAAACTTTTAAGTTATTGCTAAACTACCTCATTAAGGGGGTTTTATTTTTAGTCCCACTTGCAGGCGCTTTATTGTTTATTTTTTGGATTGTGGCAACAATTGATTCTGCATTGAATTTAAGCTGGCTAATTCGAGATGACTACGGGAAACCCTTATATATACCGGGCCTGGGGATTATCATTATGATATTGATTTTAATTTTGGCAGGCGTAATCGTCACCAATTTTATTACAGAGCCTATTATCAACAGATTATCCAAATTGCTAAATAGAGTTCCTTTGTTCAATACGCTATATTCTTCAATCAAAGACTTTACTGAGGCTTTTGTGGGAGATGAGAAGAAATTTAACGAGCCCGTGTTGGTCGAAATAAACGAGACAGGATTAAAAAAAATCGGTTTTCTAACGCAGCATGATTTAAAAAAGATAGATCTTCCGAACGATGTAATTGTATACTTTCCATATTCTTACTCTTTTGCCGGCCAAGTTTGCGTAGTGAATGCAAATCGCGTTACTCCACTCAAAATGAGTGCTACTGATGCGATGAAACTTGTCGTTTCAGGAGGTGTTAGCGGGTTAGAGAATAAAACGGTTAATGGCGTGGAGCATAAAGACGAATTGATGAATTAATATATTGCGTTATTCGTTTACACTTCTACAATGAACAACTAATAGTTCGTCTTGCAGCCCAGTACAAAAGAAGAGATAATCCACACCACCATCTTTTATTTTATGTTTTTTCTTGAGATCATCGGGCTTTAACGGAAAGTTTCTTGTACTGACATTTGCTTTTATAGATTCTTTTTTCTTCTTGAAATCTGCATAACGTTCAGTAAAAACAACCTCAAAGCTACGGCCAATAAATGATTTGTTCAGTTCATCAGACGTATACAAATGTGTATGTTGATGTAGCTTGCAAAGATTGAAGGCTATCGCCGTATATTTAAAACAGCCCGCTTTTAAAAGAGCCGCATCAGGCTCATATATGTATTTTCTTGGATTACTGAAATTGGGTTTGCTTTCCTGCTCCTGTTGCTCGGTGAATTTAAATAGCTTTTCTTCTTCTTGATCCAATGCTATGCAAAGGTAATCTGTCGTTTTCGTATAATTTGACTCGAGCAAGAAAAGTAATTCTTTGCATTCGTTTTGAGTGCTTACAATATGCACTTCTTTAACATATTGAAGGTCCTTTAACGCGGCTTTAATATCCAATAAAGGAGCTGCTTTTATCAAGACTTTTTCTGCCTTCGTTAAAAACAAAGATAATTGGCCGACCACATCGGGCTCACAATCCTGAAGCCGAAAAACCTTTTGTTGTTTTACCCTCCTAGATGGGTCGACATAGATGGTGCCGAACATAGCGTGGTTCAAGGATGTTAAATAAGCGACACCATCTACAGGGTGAAAGAAAATATTATCAACGTGTAGCCGACTGGCATTGTGCGCTGCTATCTGTGAAAGCTCTGTATTGTATTCACAGTGATGAACTTCTTTTGCTTTAGTTGAAAAATAATAGCTATCTACACCAAAACCTCCCGTGAGGTCAATTACGGTTTCCCCTTTTTCAATAAGATTGCGCTTATATAAAGCAGTAATAGAAGAGGAAGTTTGCTCAATGGAGAGTAAACTGGGAAAATAAATGCCAGGTGTATGAAACCAAAGCGGAAGTTTCTTACGGCTCCGCCTAAGGCCATCTAATTGGACAGCGAGTTCCATCGCCGTTACATCACCGAATGGACTTCTGCGTAAAGCAACCGCAGAAGGTTGTTCTTCAAGATGATCATGTAGGAATTTCTGTACCTCAGGTCTTAAGATTGCTTTGTTCATTATCTGACTATTTCCCATGAGCGCCTACTCAACTAATCGACCATTTTCAATTGATCTGATTAACATTTGGCAGGTATAATTATCCTGAAGCTGCATAATAACTTCTTTGTTAATGAGCACACGTTCTATGGTTTGCTGATTATGATACCTTATAGTTACCAGCTCCAAATCCCGTTGAAATTCTACATCGTATTGTTTTTTCAGCTCCATTATTAAGGAGACAATATTCTGTTCATCGTAATCCACACTTACAGAAAAGCTCACGGCGCTATTGTGCATCATGTTGATCTTTAAACGATGTTTTGCAAAAACATTAAAAATGTGACTGAAATTATCTTCAACAATAAACGAAAAGTCTTTCGGTAAAATTGAAATAAGTACCTGATTTACCTTAAAAATGAAAGAAGATACAGGAAGCGTTGTATTTGTTGTTCTAATAATGGTGCCTTTATTATTAAGATCTACAAAAGACCTGACAGCCAGTGCAATGCCTTTGTTTTGTAAAGGTTTTATTGTTTTTGGATGAATAACTGTAGCGCCATAATAAGTTAATTCAATAGCATCCAAATAGGATAATTCGGGTATTAATTCGGTCGCGTCGAACCACTTAGGATCGGCATTTAATACGCCTGGTACATCCTTCCAAATGGTAACAATTTCGGCATCCAAGCAAGAGGCAAAAATTGCTGCACTATAATCTGATCCTTCCCTGCCCAACGTGGTAGTGAAGTTTTCAGAGGTACTTCCAATAAAACCTTGCGTTACCAGGATGTTTTTCTCTAGTAAGGTAGGAATGGATGAGCGAATGCTACGTTCCGTTTTATTCCAATCCACATTCCCTTCTCTAAAGTTGTTATCGGTATGAATATAGTTACGTGCATCTACCCATAAGCTATGGATATGAACTTCTCTAAGATATGCTTCAATAATACGTGATGAAATAAGCTCTCCTATTGAAACAATCTGGTCATAAAGGTAATCGTAAGTATCCTGTGGTTCTTCTTCTATTATCCAATCAATCTCAACAAAGAAATTGGCCACGTCATTAAAAATAGGGTTTGATTTGTCTTGAAATAGTTCCTCAAGAATCTGTGTATGAAAGCGCTTGGCTTTGTCGAAATAATCGTGAACGTCTGCACCATTGTAATACGCTTTGGTAAGGTCTTCCAATAAATTGGTTGTCTTTCCCATTGCCGAAACGACAATAACAAGCTGTTGATCTTTATAGTGTTCTACTATCCGTGCTACATTTCTAACCCCATCAGCATCTTTTACAGAAGCTCCTCCGAATTTATATACCTGCATTTAATATTGTAAATTTATTTTAATTGCGATTGAATCAGTTTTCCTCGATCTGTCATCAGTGAATCGATCAACGGGTAAGGAATTAATAATTTAGTTGAACCTGCGGCATAAGGCTTTATTTCATAGATATTGTACAAAAATAACAAACCTTTTGAAGTAAGTGTGAAATTTGAGTTGAGATGAAAAGCATTATCTTCGAAAAAATAAGAATCACCAAGCGTTTGATCGGCGGTAAGACCTTCCTGTTTCCTGAAGATTTCTTCTCCTATTTTGGTAAGTTGAGCGTGTTCTGCTTGCGGGATGATGTCACGGAGACCCAACGTATCATTTTTTGATAGGTCATAGTTAAGGTATAAAGTCGAATAGTTACCATGTGCGCCCCCAGTATAGTTATTTAGATCAATCGATAAAGCTAAATAATCCTTAGCATTTTGTATAACTTTAGCAGTTAGCTCACTGTACCATGCCCTTGGATATTCATCCATTTTAATGAAGTCATCAAAGTTGGCAATGAAAGCTTTTCCTTCTTCTTCGATTGAATTATATTGCGTGTCGGGATTGATGTTAGTAATAAACTGTTTGGAAACCAGCTCGTTAATTTCCTTTTTGTTAAAAGAGGGATAAATAACTTTATAGTAGGAGGTATCCTTTTGTCCATCATTCTCCACAACGTTACTACTGGCAATGGAATAGGTCTTATAGCTATATTCAAGTGTATCAGCAATAGCCATATTTTTTTTATCTACGTTCCGATTGCAGGCAGATAGTATTATTAAAGAAAGAATGCTTATATAAAATGCTTTCATTATCAGGCAATTAAAATAAATATTTTTTAGAACGGGAATATTAAATACACCATAAACAATCCGAAAATGACGGTTACGTCTTATAACAATATGAACAACTAATTGTTTATTGTAACGTTAACCCATTCCGGATCGAAGCTGGCATTGTATTTTTCATAAAAGGCTATTGCAGGGCTATTCCATTCTAATACTTGCCATACCATGCCACTGTAATTTTTTACTTTCATTTCTTCTACCACCTTATCAAACAGTAATTTTCCAATACCTTGCCCACGCATCGCTTCTGTTACAATTAAATCCTCTAAATAGATACGGCGACCTTTCCAGGTGGAGTAGCGTATATAGTACAATGCGATCCCCTGAATAACCCCTTCCACCTCAGCTACGTAAGCCTCCCAAACGGGGTTTTTGCCAAAACCAGCATCCTCCATTTCTTCCAAGGTCACTGTAACTTCTTCTGGAGCTTTTTCGTAAAGGGCAAGCTCATGTACTAACTCTAAAATTCTTGGACAATCTTCTTTCTTTGCTTTCCGTATATTCATATTTAGCTGTTCGTTATTAGTTAATCGTTGTTAGCCAAAGTTCATCATTGTAAACCACTTTGTTCTTTACGCTTAATTACCTTGTCCCAAATATAGTACTACCTAATCTAACAATTGTACTCCCTTGTTCAATGGCAATTTTATAATCAGACGACATTCCCATGGATATTTCTTTAAAACTTTCCTCTTTCCGAAAAAAACTTGCCTTAATACCATTAAAAAGAGTTTTCAACTCGTAAAACTCTTCTTTGATCATTCCCTCGTTATCCGTATTGGTAGCAATACCCATTAGGCCAACAATCCGTATATTTTTAAGAAGACTATACTCCTCAGATCGTAAAAGCTCAATCACTTCGTCGTAATCTAGACCAAACTTGGTGTCTTCATCAGCAATATGGATCTGCAACAAACAGTCAATCACTCGATCGTTCTTCAACGCTTGCTTGTCAATTTCTTGAAGAACTTTAAGGCTGTCTACCGAATGGACCAGTGATATAAAGGGTGCTATATATTTAACCTTATTACTTTGCAAATGGCCAATCATATGCCAACGTATATCTTTTGGCAAGGCTGCTTGCTTATCCATTAACTCTTGTACTTGATTTTCACCAAAGTCACGTTGGCCTGTATCGTAAGCCTCTTTTATTTCATCTATAGATTTAGTTTTTGAAACAGCCACTAATTGAACTTTCAAACTGTCTGTTTCTTTCTTAATCTTTATTAAATTTTCGGTAATGCCCATTTTCTTATCATCTAAAAAACTAATGCGCTTGCGGTATTTCACCTGCTTGGTTGTGAGTTGATTGTAACTTAAATATACCTAGTGGTAAATACTTTAGGGCAAGCTCCATAATAAATTTGTAATTTTGTGCGAATTTAAAGAAATGAGTCGGTTATTAATAGGATTTCTCGTTTTGATTTTGTTAGCTGCTTGTAGTACAGACAAGAAGCCTACAGGCGTTGTAGAACGCAAAAATATGGTGTCTTTATTGTCTGATTTTCATTTGGCGGAAGGCTACATATCGTCTCTCCCGCAAGATTCCGCTCGTTTAATGGCTAATAATTATTATGCAGCAGTTTTTGCTAAATATGGTACGGATTCCGTTGGCTTTAACAAAAGTTTAATTTATTATTCTAAAGATCCCACCGTTCTAAATCAGATCTATACAGAAGTTCAACAAAGGCTACAACAGATGCAAACAGATGAACAAGCCATTGTTGATGCTAAGATGCGGAAGATCTATTTGGCGGATTCTATTAAAGGTGCCTTCGTTAAAGATAGTTTGAACAAAATTAAGACGGATTCCATTAACTATAAGCTTACTAAAAATTTGGTCTATTGGAAAAATAAGGATTCTGTCAAGTTAAAACCTGCACCTTGGTCTTTAAAATTACATGAGGCATTGGTAAAGAGGACATTTAAAACGAATGGAAACATTGATCAATTAAAGAGCTTGCTTTTTCCGACCGATTCTCTCAAAAATGTTAAACAAGTAGATTCATTAAAAAAAAATGAAGTAAAGCTGAAAAAGTGATCACGTCCACGTCTCTGAATTTGGGCTCCAAATAGATAGACTTGCTGTTTGGTTTGATTGCTGATAGCTATTAAGAACAACAAAATGATTTATCCAGAAAATGCTGCTGATAAGTTGGGTTATACTGAAATCAAAGCACTTATAAAAACATATTGTTTGAGTGAAATGGGTGCAGCAATGGTAGATAAAATTCAACCATTGCACCAATTTGATCAAATAAACAAATTTATGCGTCAAACGTATGAATTTAAAGAAATATTGGTAAATGATTCACCGCTGCCCATCGAACATTTATACCCGATTCGACGATTAGCAGAAAAAGCACGCGTAGAAGGGGCCTTTCTAACAGAAGAAGAATTTTTCCATGTATTGCTTTCGTTAAAGACGGTGTTTGCTGTTATTCGTTATTTCAACGAAAGAGACGGACAATACCCAAATTTGGAAGCATTGTTTGAACATTTACCTATTGAAAAGTCTATCATACGCGATATCGAACAGATACTCGATATCAAAGGAAAAATAAAACCTAATGCTTCCACTTTGCTGGCAGAGATTACGGCCAATATTTCGAAAGCAGAACAAGAAGCGCGTAAACGCATTGATCAGGTTTTTAAAAATGCACAGAATAGCGGTTGGACTGCCGATGGGAATCTTACCGTTCGTGATGGGCGCTTATGTATACCCTTGTTAGCAGAAAATAAGAGGAAAGTTAAAGGTTTTATTCACGATGAGTCTGCTACAGGACAGACCGTGTTTATGGAACCTGAAGAGGTTTTTCATCTTAACAATAAAGTACGGGACTTAGAATTTGATCGACGAAGAGAGATAATCAGGATTTTAGTTGAGCTAACAGACCGCTTAAGACCTAATATTCCGTTATTATTAGCTTATCATGGCTTATTGAGTAAGTTAGATTTTGTGAGAGCAAAAGCATTATTTGCGATTGAGCTCGAAGCCGATATGCCTCAACTATCTAATAATCCTTCATTGGAGCTCATAAATGCCAAACACCCCTTACTACTGCTTAATTTTAAAAAAGAGAAACAAACAGTCGTTCCCCTAAACGTTAAAATTGACGATCAACAGCGGGTGATTGTTGTCTCGGGACCAAACGCGGGAGGAAAATCAGTTTGCATGAAAACCATCGGTTTATTGCAGTTGATGGCACAATCGGGTTTACTTATTCCTGCCGACGAGTCTTCAAAAGTAGGTGTTTTTAAACAGTTCTTTGCCGATATCGGTGATGATCAATCGATAGAAAGCGATTTAAGTACTTATAGTGCTCATTTGTCGAAAATGAAGTATTTTACTGAAAACGCGAATGGGAAAACACTTGTTTTAATAGATGAGTTTGGAACAGGGACAGATCCACAGTTTGGAGGACCCATCGCAGAAGCCGTGCTTGAGGTGCTGAATAGAAAAAAAATAAGAGGGGTGATAACAACCCATTACTCGAATTTAAAAAGCTTTGCAAATGCTGCCGAAGGGCTAGAAAATGCCTCCATGTTGTTTGATAATGCGGCTATGAAGCCGCTCTATATCTTAGAGACCGGAAAACCTGGTAGTTCTTACGCCTTTGAAATAGCACAAAAAATCGGTTTACCGCAAGAAGTGCTAAACGCTGCTAAACAGAAGATTGGCGCACAACAAAAAAGGGTTGATACATTATTGGTAGATCTAGAGCGTGAAAAGAAAAATCTATCCGACACGAAACGCTCGCTTGATAAACGTACACAGGATCTTGATAAATTGCAGCACGATAATCATGAGTTACAACGGTATTTAGAAGAGAATAAGAAGAGTATTTTAAAGCATGCTAAAATCGAGGCGCAAGAGATCATAAAAAATGCTAACAAGCTAATCGAGAATACGATTGCTGAAATAAAACACAACAAGGCTGATAAGGATAAGACGAAAGATTTAAGAAAGAACCTTCAGCATGCATTAGAAAGCAATATGGTTGTTGAGGCAAAGGCTAAGGGAACCAAAGCGCAGGACAGTCAAGAAATTGCGGTAGGTGATTGGGTTAAAATCATAGACTCAGGAAACATTGCCCAAGTACTTGAAATTGCAAAAGACAATGTAATATTGGCCCTGGGAGATCTTCGCTCTGTCGTTAAACGTAAACGAGTAGAAAAGATGGCAAATAAAGAGGTGCCAAAAGAAATAAGGAAAGCGCATAGTGCTACACTTACGGAAGAGCTTACAGGTTTTTATCCCGAAATAGACGTGCGTGGAATGCGTACTGAGAATGCCTTGCAGGCTATTGAAAAATATCTAGATAAGGCGGTGATGATGGGGTTTCCAACTCTCAAGATTATACATGGAAAAGGTGATGGAATTCTTAGGAAAATGATTCGCGATTATCTACGAAAATACACGCAGGTAAATAGAATGGAAGACGAGCATGCTGATAGAGGTGGAGATGGAATAACGAATGTCTATTTTAATTAGCTGAAGACGTAAGTAATTTGATAGAGCTGCTGAGGCAAATACTCGAAAGAATTATAGTGGGAGACTATGCATTCGGGCATTTTTTACAACGTTTTCCCTTTTTGTATTTTTTGCAGCATTTCTTAAAATCACAGCAGAAAAGATACGGATTCAAACCCTTGTTGTTTTCTGGGTCTAAGGGATTATCCTCTTTTATGTACGCGTCAAAAATACTTAATGTCTTCATCACCATTCTGTTCTCTGCAAAAGTAGTGTTTATTTAAATTAATTCTAAATGTTTTTGCAAAATAAATTTTTCAACACTAAAAGGTGCCCTCAGCAGGTAGCCTTACTTGCTGAGGGTACCTTTTAGTGTTTGCGTAAGCAAATTTCAATTATGAATATCTGTAGCTAACCTATCCAGCCCGTTTGCCCGTTCTAAATTTTGTCTTTCTTTTTTATTATAGAATAATAAAGTGTAAATTGACCACGTAACAGCCGATTTTTAAACTATTCCATATGATAAATAAAGTAGTTAAAGATGCTAATGAAGCCGTATCTGGAATTTGCGACGGAATGACCTTAATGCTAGGAGGCTTTGGTTTATGTGGAATTCCGGAAAAATGCATTGAGGCAATCGTAAAAAAGGAAATAAGAAATTTGACCTGTATTTCGAACAATGCTGGAGTAGATGACTTCGGAATTGGTCTTATGTTGCAAAAAAAACTGGTAAAGAAGATGATAGCGTCTTATGTAGGCGAAAATGCTGAATTTGAAAGACAGCTTCTGTCAGGAGAATTAGAGGTAGAATTAATTCCCCAAGGAACGTTAGCTACTCGCTGTTTAGCTGCTGGATATGGGATGCCCGCTATCTTCACACCTGCAGGGGTTGGTACGGAAGTCGCAATCGGAAAAGAGGTAAGGAATTTTAATGGTAAAGACTATCTCATGGAACTAGCTTTTGATGCTGATTTTGCAATTGTGAAGGCATGGAAAGGGGATACTACCGGAAATTTAATATTTCGTTCTACCGCTCGAAATTTCAATCCAATTATGGCAATGGCAGGTAAAATCACCATAGCCGAAGTAGAAGAGTTAGTACCCATTGGTCAACTGGATCCCGACCACATTCACACTCCAGGCATTTATGTTCATCGTATCTTTCAAGGCGAAGCCTATGAGAAAAGAATAGAAAAGAGGACTGTACGGGAATAATTTATTAGCCAATGAATTTATTAGCCTATTAGCCAATTATTGAAATGCGGGATGATCTGAAAACAAAAAATGTAATTGTGAATTTGACTTTTGAGTTTGCTCTTGACATTATTAAGTATTGCGATAAGTTAGAACAAAACTACAAATACGGCTTAGCGCGGCAGTTATTTAAGAGTGGAACATCGATAGGAGCTAATGTAAGAGAAGCACAAAACGCAGAAAGCAAAGCTGATTTCATTCACAAATTTAAAATAGCGGCTAAGGAGATGGACGAAACAGATTACTGGTTGCAATTATGTTTGGAATCTTACGATTATTTAGATAATACACAGATTTTAAGATCCAAATTAGAAGATATTTCTAAAATTATCACCAAAATCATCGCAACATCAAAGAAGCAATAGCAGTAATTAAAAAATTGACTAATTATCAAATTAGCTTATTATCACATTTAAAGGATCATGTTGAATAAAGAAGGAATAGCAAAGCGCATAGCGCAAGAGATAAAAGATGGTTACTATGTAAATTTAGGGATCGGTATTCCTACGTTAGTGGCCAATTATATTCCAGATAATATAGAGGTAGTTTTGCAATCGGAGAATGGATTACTTGGCATGGGCCCTTTTCCATTTGCTGGAGAGGAAGATCCAGACCTCATTAATGCAGGAAAACAAACTGTTACCACTTTGCCGGGATCGGCAATATTCGATTCGGCCATGAGTTTTGGTATGATCCGTGCTAAAAAAGTAGACCTTACAATATTAGGCGCAATGGAAGTTTCTGAAGCCGGGGATATCGCTAATTGGAAGATTCCGGGGAAAATGGTGAAAGGTATGGGAGGTGCGATGGATCTAGTGGCTTCTGCCGAAAATATCATCGTCGCAATGCAGCAAGTTAATAAAGTAGGGGAAAGCAAATTATTGCCTGTTTGCACACTTCCACTTACAGGGGTTAAATGCGTTAAAAAGATAGTGACAGAATTGGCCGTTTTTGAAATCGATAGGGAGTCCAACGGTTTTCGTTTATTAGAAAGAGCTCCCGGTTTAAGTGTTGATGAAATCAGAAATGCTACCGCCGGAAAATTTATAGCAGAAGGAGATATTCCCGAGATGAGGCTTTAAAAAAGTTTTTTTCTGAGATCAGCTGAAATCTCGTCTGTAATCTTAATCATATTTGCTACATCATCTGTATTGTTTTCTATAATGCGATCACAAATCCCTTTATAAGGATATAAGTATTTTTCAAAACTTGGTAAAACATGGTTAAACCATTTATATTTCACGTCTTCCTCATCATAACCGCGCTCTATAAGATCACGTTTCAATCTGCGTTCTAAAGCGATATGCTCTTCTGCATGAAGAAATATCCGCTCATCAAGCATTGCATTAATTTCTTCAAAATGAAAAATAAACAATCCTTCAACAATTAATAGCGGGGCAGGCTTTATCTCTAGTATCTTTGGTGTTAAGGCTGGATTATTAAAAGTATACTCTTCCTTATAGACGGTTTTGCCCTCAAACAAGTCGTTTATGTCGTGAAAAAACTGTGCTCGATTAATAGATGAGGGGATATCAAAATTATAAAGCTTGTTTTCCTCCTGGGTTTTTGTATTTGCAGGTTTATAATAATCGTCCTGCGAAATTAAGGTAACCTCATGATCTTTAAAATGATTTAAAAAGCATTTTAAGAAAAAGGTCTTTCCCGATCCGC
>DATMSZ010000515.1:0-30852 GCA_035565175.1 Pseudosphingobacterium sp. | reverse complement strand
GATAAACTTCTCCAGAGCCAATCTGTTAATTAAACTATTTTGAAATCTCCTTACTAAAAGAGTAGGGGGCATCGTTAAGCGTGAGTCCTCTGCTTTTATTTGGCTCGACACTTAATTCAAAATTTATCTTGGCCCCATCGTTAAGATCTTTATGAAGGAGGAAGTTTTTGGTATAGACCTTACCATTTATCGTTAGGCTCTTGATATAACGCTTGTCTTTACTATTATTAGCAGCTTCAATTACGACCTGTTTACCATTTTCTAAATTTAATTTCACTGACTTGAAAAGAGGAGAGCCGATAACATATTGATCGGTGCCCGGGCAGACAGGGTAGAAACCCAGCGCCGAAAATACGTACCAGGCAGATGTTTGTCCGTTGTCTTCATCACCACAATAGCCGTCGGGTCCTGCAGCATAAAGTTTATCCATCACTTCTCGTACCCAGTATTGCGTTTTCCATGGCTGCCCGGAATAGTTGTAAAGATAAATCATGTGTTGAATGGGCTGGTTGCCATGTGCATACTGACCCATATTTACCACCTGCATCTCGCGCATTTCATGGATCATGGAACGGCTTTTCATACCGGCTGCGCCCGGAATGATAAATACAGAATCTAACATCTGATTAAACGATTGATTACCACCCATAAGATCGATTAAACCTTGCGGATCATGAAATACAGACCAGCTATAATGCCAGCTATTGCCTTCGGTAAAATCTTTGCTCCAATCAGTACCATCAAAGGTAGTCGAGAAGCTACCATCGGCCTTTCTGCCGCGCATCAGTTTATACGTTGAATCAAATACGTTTTTATAATTTAGGGCTCTTTTTGCGTAAATCGCAATTTCTTTCTGTGGTTTATTTAGTTTTTTCCCCAGGGAGTAAATAGCCCAATCGTCATAGGCATATTCCAAGGTGCGCGCGACATTTTGATTGATGTCCAAGTCGTTCGGGATATAGCCGTATTTGTTGTACTCCTCATATCCCTTACGACCTGAGGCCGTTATTTCGGGATGTACATTATTCGCTCCGTGTTTCAAGGCTTCCCAAAGGGTATCAATGGAATAGCCTCTCAAACCTTTAATGTAAGCATCTGCCACCACTGAAGCGGAATTGTTACCCACCATGGTGTTGCGATGTCCGGGACTGGCCCATTCCGGTAAAAATCCACTTTCTTTATAAGCGTTCACTAGGCCTTCTTGCATCTTGGTATTCATAGCAGGATATACAAGGTTAAGGAAAGGGAATAGCGAGCGAAAGGTATCCCAAAAACCAGTGTCGGTAAACATGTATCCGGGTAGTACTTTTCCATTGTATGGACTATAATGTATGACGTTGCCTTGGGCATCAATCTCGTAAAAACTTCTCGGGAAAAGTACAGAGCGATAAAGGGAGGAATAAAAAGTACGCAGGTTGTCGACATTACTATCGGCAACTTCGATTTTTCCTAAGGTTTTATTCCATGTTTGTTTGCCTTGTTCTAGTAGTTGATCGAAGCTTTGATTGCCCAATTCCTTTAGATTGATGACTGCCTGCTCCACACTGATAAAGGATGATGCTACACGGGCATGCACTTGTTCTCCTTTTTTCGTAGCGAAACCAATGATTGCCCCACTATGGTCGGCGTCTACTTCTAACTGATTTTCATGTATTTGCTGATGAGCAACAGTTGCTTTGTAGGTAAAGTCCTTATCAAAAACAATAACAAAGTAGTTTTTAAAATTGGCAGGTACACCGCCGCTGTTTTTGGTGGTATAGCCGATAATTTTACGTTCTTCGGGGATTACTTTGATATAAGACCCCTTATCGAAAGCGTCTATGGTAACATAAGAATGGTCGGTTTTTGGAAAGGTAAAACGGAACATTGCTGCCCTCTCGGTTGGCGTAATTTCAGTCAATACATCGTGATCGGCCAAGTAAACCTGGTAATAATAAGGTTTTGCAACCTCTGCTTTGTGCGAAAACCAGCTAGCCCGCTCGTCTTCATTAAACACAGGTTTGCCCGTTAGGGGCATTAATGAGAATTGTCCATAGTCATTCATCCACGGGCTCGGTTGATGCGTTTGCTTGAAGCCTCGAATCTTGTCGGCTGCGTAGGTATACACCCATCCGTCGCCCATTTTTCCTGTTTGTGGTACCCAAAAATTCATACCCCATGGCATCGCAATAGCTGGATAAGTGTTACCTGTAGAAAGCTCAAATTTAGACTGACTGCCCACCAACGTACTTACATAAGAAACCGGGTCGACTTGTTCCTGCGCAATAGCTATCGAACTTATAATTGCATTAAAAACAAAGAGAAGGGCCTTTTTAAGGCTCGTTGACAAATTCATTTCGTTCTTTAAAAGGAGGTTTATATATAATTTTCTTTAATAACTGTTTTGATTCTGACTATTAAGGCATTTCTATACCTACCATCACAGGAAAGTGATCGGAGGGGACGCGCGCACGATAATCTTTTAAGCTCACTTCTTTTGGGAAATTGCCCGACTGATAAGCCTCTTGGGGATTTTTCAAAGGAGATCGATAACTATCTGTTAAGACGCCATATTTGAATACCTTAAAATCTGTCGTTAGAAAGATATGGTCAATGCGGTTGTCGGTTTTGCTATTGGGGTTAAAATTGTTGAAGGTACCGTTAGTGGCATATTTAAGTGGCGCACTTTCGTAAGCATCTTTCATAATATGTGATTGTTCGAGTACTTGGTAGCTATCGCTATGCTGATCTACATTAAAATCACCTGTTAAAATAGCTGTATGGTTACCGGCTAGTTCTTTGACCTTGCTTAAAATAAGATTTGCACTTTCTTTTCGGGCAGTGGTGCCTACATGATCAAAGTGAACGTTAAAAAAGTAAAAGGTTTTGTCGTTCTCTTTTACCTGTAATTTGGCCCAGCTGCAGATGCGGGGCAATACAGCGTCCCAGCCTTTGTTGGGTCGATCTGTTTGTGTGGACAACCAGAAATCGCCATGATCAAGTAACTGAAATTTATCAGTGTTATAGAAGATAGCTGAATATTCACCCGCTTCTTTGCCATCATCTCGCCCGCGACCGGTATAGGCATAATGTGGGAGATTTTTTTTTAGATCCTCCAATT
The DNA here is from genome assembly GCA_035565175.1 of Pseudosphingobacterium sp. Taxonomy (GTDB): domain Bacteria; phylum Bacteroidota; class Bacteroidia; order Sphingobacteriales; family Sphingobacteriaceae; genus Olivibacter. The sequence continues at coordinate 27,752 of DATMSZ010000515.1, read as the reverse complement.
GATGATGAAGGCCTTCTTGCGTGCCAAAAACATCAAATTCATGGAAACGTATTAAATCGGCTATAATTGGAAGGCGTTGCTGCCAGCCATCACCTCGTGCCGCATCTTCTTTGTTATTGTCATTACGAATATTGTAAGTCGCAACGTTGAGGCGTTGTGCATATAATACAGACGAAAACAGGGAGAGACCAATGAGCAGTAAGTAGAATTTTTCTTTGAATAAATACATAATATGTGCTGTTGTTTTAGTTTTTATAGATTTTTAGTTACGCTAAATTGATTTAGCTAATATGGCTAGATTATCCCTTTATTACAAGTTTTCTCAGCCAAAAAACAAGGGATACGGTTAAAATTGTTACATATGACTAGATATGCTCGACAAAACTAGGCTTTTCAAGTTAAAAGTAAAAGCATAAAGAAATGTTTCTTGAACCACAGGTGATTTAATTAAATTACTCATTTGGTTGGTTATCTTAGCAGCTATAATATATGTGTTTTATGAAAACGATTAAATATCTTATACTATTGTTTGTTTTAGTATACACGAAGGAAAGTTTCAGTCAGGATATAAACGATTTAATAAGCTACGAGAATCCATCAACTGTCGCAGCACCTAACGGATACTCGCATGTTGTAAAAGTTGATCTGGGAAATGCCTATATGGTCATTTTATCTGGGCAAGTGGCATTCAACGAAAAGGGTGTTTTAATTGGTAAAGATGATTTTCCAAAGCAAACGCAACAGGTCTTCCAGAACATAAAAAATATTATTGCGGCAGCAGGCGGCACGATGGATAACTTAGTGAAGCTAGGCTTTTATGTTACTGATGTCAGTCAGCTTCCACAATTACGATCTATTAGAGATACCTTCATAAACGTGAAACAACCACCTGCCAGCACCTTGATAGAAGTCAAAGGATTGTTCCGTAAGGACTTATTAATTGAGATTGAAGCAACCGCTGTTGTTCCAAAAAGCGGCTTAAAATAGCGGCATTTAAGTTCAGATGAGAAAAGTTCGCGCTACCGATTATCTGGGTTGCCACTGAGGATCAAACTTTCTTGCTTGAAAACCTATGTTGCCTATATTGAGGGTGATAACCTCGGTATCATGATTACCTGATATATTGTCGATAATTAAACAAAAGGAAATTATTAAGTCGACATCGCAGTCGTCATTGGCGATAATCCTATAACTATCTCCTTCAAACCAGGTGATAATACTTTTTCCCCACCACGCAACCTGTTGATCGTTTTTAAAAATTGAATATTTTAAACCCCTGTGCCGGTATATATCATAGGTGTCGGAGTTAGATTGACATTGATAATGCCGTTTCCAGAATGACTTTGTTCTGAATGATAAGACCTGAAGATTCTTGTTGGTAATGTCATACGCCGGCTTTAACCAGGTAAATCTTCTGTTAATAATTACATCCGTCGTAATCCCGTTGCTTTCGAAAAGACGGATTTCTGCTAATAACTGTAAAAGCCGTTTAGATGCCTTATGCGTAGGTTGACCGTTCGTAAATATGTTGTATTTGTCGCCTATTGAAATTTTTTTTTGTGTAACAACAATTTCCATTTTTGGTATTACTTTTCGCAAATGTAAGGTTTCTAATAAGAAAGGTAAGCATTTATGGTAATCGCCTTGCAAATGGTGGCGTTAATATATTAATGAGATTGTCGAGGAGTTGGAATGGAGGGAAGGGATTATGTAATCTCTAATATTGGTCGCATATGAATCATATTCTGTCGTATTCACCCCTGAAAGCAATAAATGGTATATAATATCTTTGTTTTATACGTGTTAATGTTTATAAAGCTATTTATCCTATGGAAAATCAACATAATAACTTAATACAGGCATTTAATGGAACGACGAACGAATTACTTCAGATGCTCAGCTCATTAACAGACGAGCAGTTGAATGGCGTACTTATTCCTGGCAAGTGGACCCCCGACCAATGAACTAATACAAAAGGAAAGACTTTTAAAAGGTTTACGGGAAAGAATTGCACAGTATACGGAGGTCTTGCACAATGAAGACCTTTCTCTTATCTGTACTGACTTTGCTATACCGCAATATGGCCAGTTTACGAGACTGGAATGGTTATGGAATGATACTTACCACACAATGCGCCATGTAGATCAATTAAAAAAAATGTTGTTATTATTCGTGTAAACCACCCAATTTTAAGTCACTCATAAACTGTTTAGGGGTTTTTCCAAATTCTCTTTTAAAAGCTTTTGTGAAATAGGATTGTGTTTGGATGCCTACTTGGAACATGACTTCGCTGATCGGAAGATTTTCGTAGGTCATGAGATGCGCAGCATGTCTCATACGTAGAGAACGGATAAAATCGCCCGCTGATTGACTATGAATACTTTTTAGTTCTTGATATAATTTCGTGCGGCTCATCCCCGTTTCTTTACATAGGAAGGCGATGTCTAGATCGGGGTTGGCCAAATTGCTTTCAATAATTTTGATAATTTTTTGCATAAAGGCTCTGTCTTTTTGCACATGCACTTTTTCTATAATAGCTGATTGATGGCTTTTGATAAGCTGTCTTTTTATACTCGCCCGCTGAATAAATATGTTGCGAATAGTTTGTTTCAGGAAAGCCATGTTTAATGGTTTAGAGAAGTAATAATCTGCACCTGCTTCTACACCCGACAAATGGGCCTCTTCATCCTGTTTGGCCGTTAACATAATAAAGGGAATAGCGTGGGTTTGTGGTTTAGATTTCAACTGCTTGCATAATTGGATGCCATTGAGTTTGGGCATCATGACATCGCTGATAATGAGATCAGGAAGTCGTTCATCTAACATGGCGAGCGCCTCCGTTCCGTCAGATGCTTCCCATATTTGATAGGAAATGCAGAGTTGCTCTTTTATAAACCCACGTAATTCCGTATGATCTTCCACTAACAAAATATGGGGAGCATCTATCTTGCCGTCTCGTATGGTTCGCTTGCCTTTTTGTCTATCTTTAATAATAGGTAGCGACGCTGTTGCTTCCATCGTAATTTCAGACGGTTGCAGATTAATTTCAGCTAGTTGATAATCTTCTCGACTGCATGGAATGGCAATAATGAACTCGACACCCTGATTTGTTTCACTGCTTACTTGAATATATCCCTTATGTAATGAAGTAATGCTTTTTACAAAGGCTAAGCCCACTCCGGATCCCATATGATAATCGGCTATGCGATAGTAACGTTTAAAGAGATGCTGTAGAGATTCCTTCGAAATACCGATACCATTATCCTTGACAACAAAAAAACGATAATTTTTGCCCACGTGAGCGGAGGGGATTCGCAATTGATGCGGATAGGCTGGCGTATAGGAGTCGATGTCCTTTAGTAGGGAAACATTTATTTGGCCCCCGGTACAGGTATATTTAAAGGCATTATTGAGAATATTTAGCATGATTTTGTCTAACACGACCGGATCATACCAGGTTAGCTCATCACCGTTAGGGACTTCCACGGTAAAGGTAATCTGATTTTGCTCGGCTATTAGTCGAAAGTCTTCTGCTACGCGTTGTACTTGTTCCCCCATATTCGCTTCTCGTACCTTGAGTTTAAAACCGCCTGTTTCTACCTGTCTGAAATCCATTAACTCGTTGATGAGTCCCATCAGCCGCTTAGCATTACGATGAATAAGCCGATAGGACTGTGACGTATGCCCGGAATTTTTGCTTTCTTGCAATAAGCGTTCAATTGGGCCTAAAATTAAGGATAGCGGTGTTCTGAATTCATGCGATATGTTGGTAAAGAACTGTAATTGTAGCTGATGTAGGTCTTCGCGTTTTTGATCTTCTAGCCGTTGGCGATGTTTCTCCCGGCTCATTTGAATGTACCATATCAAAAGCATCGCTATGGTGCAACTACTTAAAAATCGGAACCACCAGGTTGCCCAGAAGGGAGGCTTTATTTCAATAGAGAGCGTCTGTTCTATTTCATTCCATATACCGTCATTATTAGAAGCCTTTACGCGCAAAATGTATTCACCCGGATTAAGGTTGGTATAAGTTGCTTTGCGATCATGCGTGTAGACCCAGTTTTCATCAAAGCCCTCTAATTTATAAGCATATCGGTTATTGCCGGACGCTACGTAGTTCAATGCTGCAAAGGTGATAGAAAAGCTTGATTGCCGATAACTTAACTGAAGTTGTTTCGATACGCTGATGTCTTGTTTCAAGGGAGACCCTATTTGCCCAACATTCACTTTCTTATTGAAGAGCTCAAAAGACGTAAAATAAACTGGTGGCCTACTGTCATTTGTAATTAGACGCTCGGGATAAAATAAATTAAATCCATTGATACCTCCGAAAAGAAAAGCTCCATCGGTTGTTTTTAAATAGGCACCGGCTTCAAATTCGAGATCTTGCAAGCCATCATTCATATTGTAGCTTCGATATTGCTGGGAATCCGGGTGATATCTAACAAGCCCTTTTGCGGTTGATAGCCAAAAATTCCCTTGCTTGTCTTCTAAAATCCCCTTTATATAGGCTTGTGATAGATCAAGTTTAGTGGGATAAGGAATAAATTCATGCGTTTCTTGATCGAATAAATATAAACGATCTAAACCTAACCATAACCTGCCTTTACTGTCATTGAATATAATGCGTACATATGGATTCTTTTCTAGATTTTGCAGATAATGTACAATCCTTCCTAATTTGGGTTGATAGCAATTTAGTCCGCCATCATCTGTTCCAAACCACAGATAACCGTGTCGATCTTCCTCAATAGCTACTATATTGTTGCCTAAAATACTGCTCCGTTTATCTTCACCCTGTGTGAAGCGGGTGAAAGAACCCTTCTCAGGATCAAAACAATTAATGCCTCCATAATAAGTAGCTACCCAGTAGTGGCCTCTACTGTCTTCAAAAACTTTATGCACAAAGTTGGAACTGATAGATGCATGGTTGTTTTCATCATGCAGATATCGTTTAAAAGTTCCATCGGATGGATTGAACAAATGGATACCACCTCCCCATGTACTGACCCATATTCGACCTTTGCTGTCTTCCATAATATGCAATACGGCATTGGATGCTAGGCTCAACGGATTCTTGGGATCATGACGATAGTGAATGAACTGTTTTGTTTTAGGGTCGAATTGATCTAAACCGCCGCCATCAGTTCCGACCCATATCCGTCCTTTACTATCTTCGCAAAAGGAGGTAATGTCATTATAGCCTAAACTATTTGCATAAGCGTTCTTTCTAAAAAGCTCAAATTTTTTGGCTTTTGGACTATAGAGATTAATACCTCCTCGATGCGTACCTACCCAAAGATTGCCTTGCCGATCCTCATATAAGGCTGATATGGTACGTTGTGATAAACTGTTGGGGTTGTCGGGCTCAGCGGTGTAATGTGTGAACCGCATTTTTTTTGGTTCATAAAGACTTAACCCTCCATTAATGCTTCCAATCCATAAACGTTGTTGTTTATCTTTGATGATTGCGCGTATTAGATTGCTTGTAAGTTCTTCTTGATTTGAGTCGTTATAATGTTGATTATCATACTGATATTTACTTATATTAAAGAGATAGATACCCTCATTGTTGGTGCCTAACCATAAATTTCCAAACCCATCATCGGCGATCGTAAGAATGTCTAAATCCTTTTCTGAAAAAGGGTGCGGAAAGTTCTTTAGTTTTTTTTGGGTTAGATCTAATAAGCTTAATCCATGTTGGGTACCGATCCATAACTCCTGTTGTGCGTTTAGGTAAAAACAGTTAATAAAATCGTCGATTAAACCGGATTTATCGGGCTGATGGCGATAGGGAATAAAACGATCGTTTTGAAACAGATATCGGTTAAGACCGCCACCATATGTACCTATCCATAATTCGTTCCCCACCTCTGTTAAGGCACTGATACGGTTGCAGCTGATGGAGGAGGAGTCATCTACTTTATGTTTATAGCGCTTGAAATGATTTTTGCTGCGATCGTAATAATTTAAGCCGTTTAAAGTACCTATCCACAAACCTCCTTGCCGATCTTCGTAAATACAGGTGACGTAATTGTCACTTAATGAGGAGTCATCGCCTGTTATCGTACGGTATGAAATCACTTCGTAACCATCATACCTGTTCAAACCGTCGCGTGTGCCAAACCACATGAAGCCTTTACTATCTTGAAAAATACATTCGATGGTGTTATTCGAAAGGCCCTGAAAATGATTGATGTGCTGAAATTGTAAATCCTGCTTTATGAAAGCATTAGCCGGAGCCAGCACTCCACCAATAAATGCCAAACACAACAGTAAACGCTGTATAACCACTAGAAGATATGTAAGGCCAGTAAACACGTATTTAGGTGCCGGTTAGTTCTGCGAATCTAATCAATAAATCTAATTTCTATGTATAAAATACGATTAATGAATATTTGAATCAAAAGTATGTACGATTGAAACAAAAAAAAAGACCTGAACAGCCTTCATTTGCATGTATATAAAAACCAAAAGCCAAAATAATTAACCAATTTAAAACAGCCTCATGAATATGTTTATTTATCAATTTAAGTTGAAATGGACTGCTTGCTTAGTATGTTTCGTAGCCCTATTTCTTTCTATAGCACATGCGCAAAATAAGTCGCAGGTGGGTGGTAAAATAATAGCCCAAGCCGATGGGCAGCCCATCCCCGGTGTTTCGGTGTTATTACAAGGAACCAATACGGGTACCTCTACTGACGCAGAAGGTAAGTATAGTTTGGCGGTGCCTGCTGGGGCAATATTAATCATAAAAGCTGTGGGCTATCAACAGCAAACACTTAAGGTAAACGCAAATACCCTTAACATAACACTTATTGAAGAGGAGAACGCCCTAGACGAAGTGGTAGTGGTAGGATATGGTACAACTACTAAGCAAAATTTAACAACTTCGGTCGCGAAGATTGATCCGAAAAAAATTCCAACAGCAGCTAATAGTTCTGTCCCGGAGTTATTATTTGGTAGAGCCGCCGGTTTACAGGTTAATCAGCAAAGTTCACAGCCGGGAGGTAATATTAATGTTTCGATTCGTGGCAAAGGTGCGCCTTTAATTGTAGTGGATGGTGTTGTATTTCCCAATAGCTCCCTAGAACCGGATAATGGCTCGGTAGAAGTTCAGGGAGTGGATCGAGGTCCGTTGGCAGGGCTCAACCCCAATGACATTGAGTCTATAGAGATATTAAAAGATGCGAGCGCAGCCATTTATGGTGTTTCTGCCGCCAATGGGGTGATGTATATTACGACCAAAAAAGGCAAGGCTGGCCGGATGAGCATTTCATATGATGCCAACCATTCTTTCGTAAATAATATGAAATATTTGGAGCCGTTGAATGCACGCGACTATATGAGTTATTTTAATCAACTTAATGTAGATAAATATTTGTCAGATAATAATATGGCACCCTTTGGTGTTAATGCATCTGATTTAAGCGGTTACACTCCGCGCTTTACTGATGAGCAGATTTCCGATGCCGGTGAGGGTACCCGTTGGCTAGATCAGGTTCTACGTAATGGGCGGGTTGACAATCACCAGCTTAGTGTAAATGGTGGAACCGAGAAGGTTACATATTATGCGTCGGCTAATTACTACAATCAAACTGGTACTGTAAAAAACTCTGATCTGAAACGCTGGTCGGGAAGATTAAACGTGAGTTTTGAATTAAGTAAATGGCTCACGCTGAATACAAATGTTAATGCTAATCGAAACGACTATGCCAATCCGCAGGCGGGATGGCAAACCGGTGGTTCGGGAACGCAAGGTTTTAATGCTTTGCAGGCTGCGCTTGGATATCCATCTTCGGTTCCAATATATGATGCCAACGGAAACTACTCTATTTTTGCCGTAACAGGTAACCCCGTTTCGTTACTGACCATTAAAGACAAGACAAAATTCAACGGATTAACATTAAACTCTTCGCTAGACTTTACTATTATACCAAACGAGTTGACAGCGAAAGTGCTATATGGCAATAATGATGAAAATTCTATCCGTAACTTTTTTATTCCTTCGGATGTGTTTTGGGGGCAGTTATATCGATCAAGAGCTTCTCTTGCCGAAACCCGCCGCCAAAACCAAACTATAGAAGCAACGATTTCTTATCGCAAACGGCTGAACGATTGGTTGGCGATTGATGCCGTGACTGGGGTTGGGCAATACTTGGAAGATTTTTCTGGTTTTAATGTGGAAGCTTATGATATGCCCGATGTGATCAATACAGATGATCTATCGACAGCTACCGGCTTACCCACGATTGGTTCGTACAGAGGAAAAAATAAGTTACGTTCCTTTTTTATACGGAGTAATTTTGAGCTGACAAACCGTTTTGTCGTTTCACTTTCACTACGTAGTGACGGAGCGGATAAGTTCTTTCCAGACAAAAAGTATCAAAACTTTCCTTCGGCATCCTTCGCCTATAAGTTCTCGAACGAAAGCTTTATTCAGCAAATTGAGGCGATCAGCCTCTTGAAACTGCGTGCAAGTTATGGCACCGCCGGTGAGCGTCCCGGAAGCGTGGCTTACGGTTCTTATGGTCCGGATGCAACGGCCATCGCCTTTGAAAATGGTTCGGTGCGTTATATTCCATATCGAGTGAACGCTTTTACGAATCCGAATTTACAGTGGCCAGTGACAAAGACCTTTAACGCCGGATTTGATTTTGGTTTCTTGAAGGATCGTATCAATGGATCATTTGATTACTTTATAGAGAATAAGACGCGTTTGCTTACGAATGCTACCACCCCTCAGCTGTCTATTATCTCTACTTCTCCTGTAAATGGCGGCCACCAGCGCCGTACCGGTTTCGATTTTAGTTTGAATACTGTGAATATAAGTAGCAATAGCTTTACCTGGAACTCGGTGGTGAATTTAACACATTACCAAAACCGTTGGGTGGAGCGCTTTGCGAATGAGCCTCCTCCACCGTATGCGGATCTAACCGACCCGGTAGGTGGAAATATTATTTACGTATATCCAACAGCGGGTATTCTGCAAATAGGGCAGGAGGTGCCGGCGTGGCAGCCTCAAAACGCCCAAAGGCCAGGGTCGCCCATTTTTGTGGATAGTAATGGAGATGGTACATTGAATTTTGACGATGTGATAAGTTATTCGGGTATTCCAAAGATGATTGTGGGCTTCGGTAATAACTTTACCTATAAAAATTTTGACTTCGGTTTTTTCTTTTACGGCCAGTTTGGCGCGTGGGGTTATGATTATACAACGATTTGGGGTGATCCAGTTAATTTACTAGGTAGTCAGCAAGGAGGAACTACCCGAATTAAAGATGCGTGGAGTAGCAGTAATACCAGCGGCACACAGCCGGGAGCAGCGTTTAATGAATCTGCTTTAGGTCTTGATCCGGGCATTGATACCCGCTTAGCGAAACGCGACTTCCTGCGTTGTAGGAACATTACCTTGGGCTATACTTTTAGAGATGGTGCTATTAGCAAGGTTATGAGCTCACTTCGTGTGTATGCTGATGTGCAGAATGCTTTTATCATTACCGGATTTGACGGCGTAGATCCCGAAATACAAGCGGCCTCCATAAAAGGTGGCCCTGCACCTTATCCGATGGCACGTACAGTATCCTTAGGCTTGAGAGCTAGCTTTTAATAGCGCATTTAAGAAGAAGTAAAACGAACCCAACATGATTAAAATAATGATTATTACACAGGGCTCATCCATTGGCGGATTAATCATGAAAGGTTCCATCTAAGCAAAAGAATAAAAAATAAACAGATGAAAACATTCAATAGATATATTTTATGCGGTGCAATAGGTTTAGTTGTATCGCTTTGTGCCTGTAAAAAGAACTTTGATCCGGTGATTACAGGAGTGCTTTCGCCCGATAATTTTCCAAGGACGGAAGCGGAATTTAATCTTTACACGTTACAGGCTTATAAGCCCTTTGGTTCTAAATGGGGTTATCAGGATGTAGCTTATCAAAACATGTTTTTTAGTCCGGAATATGGACATCTCGTCATGTTTGACCTATCGTCGGATTTGTTTAACACTTTTTCGGAATGGGGCGGTTTTTTTGAGTTTTTCAGCAGGGCAAACTTCACCTTCTTAAGAACACAGGACAAAACCAGTCATTTCGAAAAAGTACGTTATGTGACCGGGATGACGCAAGTATTGAAAGATATTGCCGCTTCAGAAATCAGTGAAGAAGCTAAAAACCGCTTTAGTGCGGAAGCGCGGGCGGGGAGGGGTATAACCATGTACTACCTATTACATATGTATGGGCCATTACCCGTTATCCTGGATGCCGAAAAAATTAATACTGAAGCGGAAAAAGATCTTACGAGACTCTCAAGAGAGGCTTTTGTGGCGAGTATTGAAGGTGATTTACGCTTTGCAGCAGATCATTTAGAACAAAATCCGGCAGAGTACGGCCGTTTCAATAAAGGGCTAGCATTAGGTTATTTGATGCGCCTGTACCTCAATGAAAAAAATTGGACTGCTGCTGAATCCGTTGGAAGGGAGGTGATGGAAATGGGATACCAATTGGTAGATGACTATGCGAGCTTGTTTCGGGAAGCTACTGAACGGAATAGTGAAACGATTTACGCTATAACGGTCGATCCGGCAGCGCCCACAAATGGTGATTTTGGCGGAAACTTTAATGCGTATGCGTTATATTGTTTACCGGGTGATTTTAAAAGTACGAAGTTAAATGGCGGCTGGGCCAACCCGAATGGAGTATTTTGTCCTACCTGGCAGTTTTATGATTCTTTTGATCCAGCAGATAAAAGACGCGAACTCATGATTACTTCTTATACAGCAAAGGACGGTGCAGCGAGAAACCGAAATAATATGCGTGGGCCTGTTCTAAAGAAATACCCAGACGAATCGAGTCCAGGCGCCGATATACAAGGAAATGATATACCCCTCTTGCGCTATGCAGATGTCTTACTTATGCTGGCGGAAGCTATTAATCAACAACAGGGTCCTACAATCGAAGCATTTAGCTTGGTGAACCAGGTACGCCAAAAACACGGTAAGTTAGGTCCTTTACCAAGTGCTTTGACGCAACAGCAGTTTAACGATGCAATTTTGAACGAACGGGCATGGGATCTCTATCTGGAAGGGGTGCGCAAGATGGATCTTATTCGGCATGGTAAGTGGATTTCAGCACTACAAACGGTGGGAAAAACACCCAGTGGGGAGCTTTTTCCGGTTCCGCAATATGCATTGGATGTGAGTGGCGGTACTTTGTCTCAAACATCAGGGTATTAAAGATGAGGGGGATGAAATATTTGCTCGTAGGACTGATGTGGAGTATAAGTTATCAAGTTCTTGGACAGAAAACTGCTGTAGTCGAGACAGCGCACATTCATATTGACAAACAGGGTATCATGCGTTGGCAAGGAACAGAAAAGGAGGCTCTTTTTTTTTGTGTAAACTATACAACGCCGTTTGCACATGCTTACCGGGCACATAAACAGTTGGGGGTTGATTTGGAAGAGGCGATTAGGAAGGATGTATATCATTTGGCTCGTCTCGAGGTAAACGCCTTCAGGGTGCATGTGTGGGACGTAGAAATAAGTGATAGGGAAGGGAATTTATTGGAGAATGAGCATTTACGTCTTTTTGATTTCTTATTGGCTGAATTAAAGAAGCGTGGCATCTATGTGTTGATTACACCAATAGCTTTTTGGGGTAACGGCTATCCGGAACCAGATGATAGGTTGCCAGGGTTTTCGGCTTATTATGGTAAAGCTGCTTCTACGGTTAATAAAGCCGCAATTAAAGCACAGGAGCACTACTTAAAACAATTTTTTAACCATAAGAACCCTTATACAGGATTGACCTATGGGGATGATCCTAACGTGATCGCTACAGAAATTAATAATGAGCCGGATCATGGTGGAGATGAAAAGCAGATTACTAGTTATATCAATACACTTCAAAAAGCAATCAAAAGCACCGGATGGGAGAAGCCTATTTTTTATAATATTAGTCAGAACCCTTCGAAGGCAGCAGCAGTGGCACAGTCGGCTGTAGACGGATACAGCTTTCAATGGTATCCTGTAGGGCTTGTCGCGGGTCATACTCTTAAGGGTAATTATTTACCATATGTAGATCGCTATACTATTCCGTTCGATACCATTCCAGCTTTTTTACGAAAACCAAAAATGGTGTATGAGTTTGATGCAGCGGACCAAGTTCAGCCTATTCTATTTCCGGCAATGGCACGCAGCTTTAGGCAGGCAGGTTTTCAGTGGGCAACGCAATTTGCCTATGACCCCTTATCTATCGCCTACGCCAATACAGAATACCAAACACATTACCTCAATTTGGCATATACACCAGCTAAAGCCATCAGTTTGCTGATTGCTGGACAGGTATTTAGGAGCTTGCCTAGTGGGAGAAATTATGGTGTTTATCCAATTAGCAGCATATTTGAATCTTTCCGTTTGGATTATGAGCAGCAGCTTAGTGAGATGAATGTTGATACGGCTTTTTATTATACTGCTACTACAACATCTATCCCAGTTAATACGACTCATTTAAAACATCTTGCAGGTGTCGGTTCCTCTGCTTGTGTTCAGTATCAAGGAACAGGTGCTTATTTCTTGGATAAATTGCAGAATGGTAAGTGGCGCTTAGAAGTGATGCCCGATGTCATATCTTTAGAAGATCCTTTTGAAAGACCTTCGTTGAAAAAGGAGGTGAATAGAGTGATTTGGAACACAGAAGCGATGACTATTTCGTTGTCGGACTTGGGGGATAACTTCGAAGTAAAAGGACTGAATGAGGGAAATAATGTACTGACGACTGCCGTAGGAAAGACTGTGATGCTCGGTCCGGGTACTTATTTAATAGTAAAAAAAGGTTTGGCAATTGATACAGATAGGAAGCGAATAGGTATGTTGGGACTGGAGGAATTTATCGCACCGACGTCCGTAACGACAGATTTATATGTATCCCCAAGTAAATTATGGAGTAGCAATGATAGTTCTATTGTTGTTAACGTGGTGGGCAACCTTTCGCAAGATAGTTTATTTATGGAAATAGAACGTTTGGGATCCTATCGACAACTGGTTCCTTTGAAATATTTACAACTAGGAATGTATGCTGCTGCAATTCCCGTAGGTTGGAAAAAGCCAGGCCGTTTAAATTACCGGGTATGGATAAAAAGAGAAGATCACTATCGGGTGTTTCCGGGAAATCATAGGGCAAATCCGAAGCAATGGGACTATTTTCCGCAAGACTGGTGGGTATTCAATCTTCAACAAGCCGCTGATAACTATACACTTTTTCATGCTGCAACAGATCAGTTCTTAACTTACCCTTCGTACACAAAAAGTATTCACTACGATTACGTTTTTAGTCCGGAAGGAGGAGGTTTGATACTTCATATAGATGCCAAGAAAAATAAAGGGGGAGAGGGTTTTGGCTTGCAGGTGCCCATACGGCAAAAATCTTTCTGGAAAGTCGCTAATTTTAAAGATTTGGTGATAAAAGCGCGTTCTTCGGTAGCAGAAGACTTACCTATAGAGATAGGTCTAATTGATGCGAGTGGCCAAAACTTTAGTAAGAATATAAACTTGGGATCCAGTTGGCAACTTATAAGAATTCCGATTGTTTCTCTAAAGCCAGACAAGTCATTACTCTTACCGCGTCCGTATCCAGGATTTTTGCCACTTTGGTTTTCTACAGATCAGGCAGCAAGCATCGATTTAAAAAAATTGGATAAATTGCAGCTCTTTCTGAGGTATGATAATATGCCTTTAGATGTAGATTTTAACTGGGAACTCGGAGCTGTTTGGTTAGAATAATATTAAATAAAATGAATATACGCACTGTTTTTACTGTTTTATGTTGTTTTTATAATTGTTTTGTGTTTGCGCAGGGTAGAAAAGAAATTTTACTGGAAGAGGGCTGGCGCTTTACAAAAGGAGAGCAAACCGGCGCTGAGCAGTGGAGTTTTAATGATGGAAGCTGGCAGGAGGTGCGTGTGCCTCATGACTGGGCAATTACAGGACCCTTTAATAAGGAGGTTGACAAACAAACCGTAGCAATTACACAGAATGGTGAAACACTACCAACTGAAAAAACAGGAAGAACGGGCGCCTTGCCCTATGTAGGAGTTGGTTGGTATCGCACACAGTTGCCGAATGAATCCTTTGATGGCCGCAAGGCTACCCTCATTTTCGACGGAGCGATGAGCGAAGCCACCGTCTTCGTGAACGGTAAAAAGGTGGGCTACTGGCCATATGGTTATAATGCCTTCTATTTTGATATTACGCCTTATTTAAATAAAGAAGGAGAAAATCTGCTGGCAGTTCGTTTACAGAACATGCCTGAGTCATCACGCTGGTACCCTGGAGCAGGCATTTATCGTCCGGTACGTTTGCTGTTAACGAACCCAACAGCCATTGCTACTTGGGGTTTGACAGTGAGAACGCCCGTAGTGTCGGAAACATATGCAAAGATAAATGTAAAGGCAGAACTGGAACATGCAAAACATAAAACATTGCGGATCAAGACGTCCATTCAAGATAGCGAAGGGATGTCAATCAGCAGTAGTGAACGAATTATTGAAATGATTGGCCACCAATTCGAGGACAATGTAGAACTGGAAAATCCGAATTTATGGTCACCCGAAAATCCTAGCCTATATTATGCAAAGGTGGCAATTTATGAAGGAGAAAAATTATTGGATATAGATTCGGTAAGGTTTGGAATAAGAGAGGTGCAGGTAAATGCTGAAAAGGGGTTCATGTTAAATGGAGAAGCAAGAAAAATTAAAGGCGTATGCTTACACCACGATCTAGGACCTTTAGGGACTGCAATCAACAAAGCTGCGTTAAAAAGGCAATTGTTGATCATGAAGGAAATGGGAGCAGATGCTATCCGTACCGCACACAATATGCCGGCGCCTTGGCAAATGGATTTGTGCGATGAGATGGGGATTATGGTAATGGCCGAAAGCTTTGATGAATGGAAGGCGGCAAAATGTAAAAATGGTTATAATCGTTTCTTTGAAGAATGGGCTGAGCGCGATCTGGTTAATCTCATTCGGCTTCATCGTAACCATCCTTCAATTGTGATGTGGAGTATAGGTAACGAAGTGCCAGAACAAAGTATAGCGGGCGGAAACCGCATAGCCAAGCGTTTGCAGGATATTTGTCATCGCGAAGATCCAACACGCCCTGTAACCTGTGGAATGGATAGAGTGGATAATGCTATTGCAAGTGGTTTTGCCACTGTGTTGGATGTGCCGGGGCTTAATTATAGAACACAGAAATACGAACTTGCTTATGAGAAATTGCCGCAAGGTTATATATTAGGTTCCGAAACAGCATCTACTGTAAGTTCTAGAGGGGTTTATAAACTACCAGCAGAAGAATCTAAGCAAAAGACCTATCCAGACGGACAGTCGTCTTCATATGATTTGGAAAGCTGCAGCTGGTCTAATTTGCCAGAAGAAGATTGGATGTTACAGGATGATAAACCATGGGTAATAGGTGAATTTGTTTGGACTGGATTTGACTATTTGGGAGAACCCACTCCTTATGATGAATACTGGCCTTCACGGAGTTCCTATTTTGGTATATGCGATTTAGCGGGACTGCCTAAAGATCGCTATTATCTTTATCGAAGCAAATGGAATAAAGTAGCACATACCTTGCATCTATTGCCTCATTGGAACTGGGATGGACATGAGGGGGATACCATACCTGTGTACTGTTATACAGATTATCCGGCAGCGGAACTCTTTGTTAACGGTGTTAGTCAAGGTAAAATAGAGAAGAATCAAGATTCGAAATTAGATCGTTATCGATTGCGATGGAATAATGTGATTTATCAACCGGGAACCCTCAAAGTAGTAGCTTATGACGAAAATGGAAATGTAGCGGAAGAACAGGAGATACACACTGCTGGAAAACCTGTCGGCTTGCGATTAACAACCGATAGAACTGAACTTACCGCTGATGGGAATGATCTTTCTTTTATAACCGTGGAGGTAATAGATAAAGAAGGCAATTTATGCCCCCAAGCAAAGATCCCGCTCATTGTTGAAACAAGCGGTGCAGGTACTTTTAAAGCAATCTGTAATGGCGACCCTACGTCATTAGAACTCTTTCATAAGCCGACAATGAAAACTTTTAATGGGAAGCTAGTGGTGATTGTACAAGCGGGAACAAAGGCGGGAATCGCTAATTTAAATATAATAGGTAAAGGCATTAAAAATAAAGAGATGGAATTAATTGTTAATTGATAAGGATGTTTGTGACAAAAAAATGTCACATATTTGAGAAATTAGTCATATAATTGTGCCGCATCAATATGATAGATACGCAACAAAAAATAGTAGATTCAGCTATCTTAGTTTTTAATGATGACCTCTCAGCACCACTAGAGAAGGTTGCAGATAAAGCGATGGTAACTAGAAGAACACTTCATCGGTATTTTAAAGATAGAAGTGACTTGATAGCTGCGTGCGCGAAGGATATGCGTAAACGTTGCAGCAAAGCCATGGGCGATGCATTAAACAGCTCGAATGATCCACTTGAGCAGTTGGAGCAAATGTTATATGCAGGAGTAGATTGTGGTGCGAAATATTCATTTTTTCATAAAATGCACAATAGAGAGGGGCATCAGCATGATCACCAAAACAAAGATTGTGCAGAATATGATGCAATGTATCGACATTATCAGGAGATTATCTTAGATCTCCAGGAAAAAGGAAAGGTTAGTAAACAGCTAACTAGCGAATGGATATTTATGTTTTTTACGGGAGTTGTCAGTGCGACGGTTAAAGCCGATTCAACAGGTACGGTAGCTAAACAGAGTTTGAAGCAGTTTGCATGGTTTTCTTTTAGTAAAGGGATTGGAATTTAAAAAAAATTGCCCGCACATGTCTCACTTTTGTGACACGTGTAGGCGTTAAAAGACTAGGTATGCAGGACGGTTGTTAAAATAAACAGCGTTGAGTCGTAAAAATTGGTATAAGGACTTAAGTAATTTAAATAGTATGGAAGACAACAATTTTGAAGTAGTTATCGTTGGTGGTAGCTACGCGGGATTATCAGCAGCGATGGCACTGGGGCGCGCAATCCGTAAAGTGCTTATTATTGATAGCGGTAAGCCATGCAACCAACAAACACCGCATTCGCATAATTTTCTTACCCAGGACGGTAACACTCCTGCAGCCATTGCTGAACTGAGCCGTGAACAGGTACTTGCTTATCCTACCGTGCAATTGGTTCATGATGAAGTCACTTCCCTACAGGGGGAAAACCTTCAGTTTAGTATCGAAACGATTACGGGAAAGCAGTTAAGGGCCAAAAAGGTGATTTTTGCAACTGGCATTAAAGACGAGATGCCTTCGATAGAGGGTTTTGCTGCTTGTTGGGGTATATCGGTTATCCACTGCCCTTATTGCCACGGTTATGAATATAGAGAAGAACCTACAGGTTTATTCATGAATGGAGAAATGGTTTTTGAAAAGGCACGTCTTATCCGTAATTGGACGAAGCAGCTCACCATTTTTACGAACGGCATTTCTACGATCGGTCATGCACAGGAAGAACAGCTAGCAGCTATGGCTATTAATATTGTCGAAACACCGCTTAAAAAAGTTGAACACAAAGATGGTTACCTTCATCACTTAAGTTTTACGGATAATAGCTCCGTCGCGCTTACAGCTCTTTATGCACAGGTTCCTTTTTCGCAACATTGTCCGATACCGGCGAACATTGGATGTACTTTAACGGACACGGGGCATTTACAAGTGGATAAGTTTCAGAAGACAAACATTCCAGGCATCTTTGCAGCAGGCGACAATACCACTATGTTTAGGGGAGTATCAATGGCGGTAGGCGCTGGCGCAGTTGCAGGAGCCTTTATTAATCATGAGCTTATTACGGAGGGTTATTAAGAGAACATTATTGAGCTATTTACTAGCTGATTATTTTTAAATTTTCATGGACTAAAAAAGTTAATCAGAAAAATAGGCCTGAAACAGGGACGCTTGGCAATTATTTTATATATTGCCTATTTAACCTACTTGATGAAAATTAATTAAAGATTGTGAAAAAAATAACGGCTTCCTTCAATAAGATTTTTTTAGTTAATCTGTTTTTTATCTGTTCATTAACTGATATCCATGCGCAGGATAAACCAAACATCATTTTCATATTAGCAGATGATATGGGATATTCAGATTTGAGCTGTTATGGGAATCCAAGTATTTCGACACCTTTTTTAGACGAAATGGCTACCAAAGGAGTAAGAGCGACCAATTATGTCGTATCAAGCCCTTCTTGCACACCGTCGCGTGCATCGCTATTAACGGGTAGATATGCCTCTCGCTATAATCTACCCGATCCAATCGGACCGGGCTCGCCGCTTGGCCTGCCTGACGAAGAAATAACGATAGCGGAGATGTTAAAGAAAGTGGGGTATCGTACTGCACTTATAGGAAAGTGGCACTTGGGAGAAAAGCATGATTACAATTATCCCACTGCCCAGGGTTTTGATTCGTTCTTCGGTATGCTTTATAGTCATGACTATCGGGATCCTTATGTGAAAACAGATACCACCATTAAAATTTTCAGAAATCGCACACCGGAGGTTATACGTCCAGCAGATTCAGCACTTAGTCGTATTTATAATGAAGAGGCTATCCGTTTTATCAAAGCGCAACGTAAAGATCGGCCTTTTTTTCTATATTATGCACATAATATGCCTCATTTACCTGTTGCTTTCGCTGCGCAGGCCGAAGGAATGAAAAATATGCAAGACGCTGGACCATTGGGAGCGGTGGTGGAAGACCTGGACAAACGCATTGCTGACCTGTGGAAAAGCTTAGAGGAGCAAGGTTTAGCAGATAATACCATTTTATTTTTCTCCAGCGACAATGGCCCATGGATAGAGTATCCGGTGCGCATGAGTGGTGACGGGGCTACTAAAAATTGGCATGTAGGCGCGGCAGGTGTTTTTAAAGGTTCGAAAGCCGAAACCTATGAAGGAGGGGTACGTGTTCCTTTCATTGTATATTGGAAAGGTCATACACTCAATGGATCTCTCTTGAGAAACGCTATCAGTAATTTGGATATATTACCTACGTTGGCAGAGTGGACAGGCGCTCCATTGCCAAGGGATCGTCCCTTGGATGGGCAGTCGATCGCTACTTTGTTAACTGGTGGGGTGAATAGCAAGGGATATCAGCATCGACCTATTTATTTGGTAAATCATGGTAAAGTAGAGGCCGTAAAAAATGGAGATTGGAAATATAGAGAATTGCCGGCTGGTATCAATAACAATTCTGGAAAGCCATATGAAGCCGCTAGAGAGTTATTTAATACAGCTTTTGATCCAAGTGAACGTACAAACGTAATAGAAGAATTTCCTGCTAAAGCTAAAGAGTTAAAAACACTCTTTGATGCTTTTCCAAAAGAGAATAAACAGTACTAGCGTGTAGAGGAAGGTAGGTGTTTAGTAAAATAAAAATTCGGAAATTATCATTGTTACGCGTATATTAGACCTTAGCTAACAGTAAGGGGTAAACAATTATAGTCGAAAATTATGAATTTCAATCCGGCAAATAATGTGCATTTGGAGAATCAACGTGTTCTACTACGTCCACTACAGATGGAAGACTATGACCATCTTTTACCGTTTGCGTTGAACGAGCCTGACATCTGGAAATATTCTATTACTTCTGTTGTAGGTGGATTAGGTATCAAAAAATATATTGAAACGGCTCTCAGAGCTAAAGAGACGGGAAAAGAATATCCCTTTATTGTTTTTGATAAGTTTGCAAAAAAGTACGCTGGGAGTACTCGGTTCTATGACATACAACATGATCATAATTCACTTCAGCTAGGTTACACCTGGTATGGCGAGAACTTTAGAAAAACAGGTCTAAATAAACACTGTAAGTATTTGTTATTACAATATGCCTTTGAAAGTTTAGGTGCTGAAAGAGTAGAGTTCAGAGCGGATGTAGATAATGAAGTAAGCATAGCTGCCATGAAAAGTATTGGTTGCACGGTGGAAGGAATATTGAGAAGTCATCTTAAAAAAGAAGATGGAAGTAGACGAACTTCTATTGTTTTAAGCATACTGAAAGAGGAATGGCTCAACAATGTCAAAGCACAATTAGAAAATAGATTAATATAAAATAGCTTTTAACTGTGTTAGGAGGTATGTTTTAAAAGACCTTCTATTTTTACTGTCGAATCAACTTCAGTATGCGTGATGGTAAAATGAATTAGTGAGCCGGTATTCAATGATTTCATCTTTATAACACTGTTTTTTCTTTGAATAATGCTTGCATTAATAGCTTGATGACAATAGGCAGGAATACTTGTGCATATAATGTCCCAAAAATTATGTCCTAATAAGGCCTTTGCATCGTATCCAAGCAAATAGGCTGCTCGATCGTCAACTGCAATTATTTCATTCTGAAAATTGGTCTTTAAGTACCCGCATTCTTCAATCTGGTTAAATGAAGGAATACGGCTGTACCTAATGCCATGAGATTTATTATGTTCCGTACGCATACCCGTTGTTTTATATTTCTATAACAATCCTGTCTCGTTTTTGTTAGTACAATTTTTTAAAAAAAAATAAAAAGATTGCTGTTCATTAATGTGTACTTATAACGCATCTTTTGTTGAGATAAATGTGTTTAAATAGTTAAAAACAAGTGTATTTTGCTTTTCTATAAAAACTCTTAGGGCTTTCAATTGTTGGAGGGAAATAGGTAAAGAAGGAAAGTTTGATAGATATTAACTTGTTGAAGACAGATGCTAGAACGGATTTGACAGGCCATTAAAATAGACGCATTATGAAAATTTATAGATTTGATGATC
This sequence comes from Pseudosphingobacterium sp., assembly GCA_035565175.1. GTDB lineage: Bacteria > Bacteroidota > Bacteroidia > Sphingobacteriales > Sphingobacteriaceae > Olivibacter. The sequence continues at coordinate 6,920 of DATMSZ010000515.1, read as the reverse complement.
ATGGAAAATGGACGGTGAACAATTTTCCATTTAGTGAAAGCAATTTAAATCCAAATGTTCAGGAAAAAGCGGTGGAAATTGCCAATAAACTCTACGAGGAAGGCGAACCGGAAGGAGATTTATTATATAGGAAGGCGGTTGCCAAAGCAAAAGAGTGGTTTCTGGAAATGGAAGGTTAAGCGGTTTATGTATTTCTCGTAAGAATGTATTCAACCCGGGGAAAGAATAAGTGTAAAGATTTTTAAGTTTCTTTTCGCAGAACGGCTAGGGGAGGTTGATTTAAAGTAGATCGACTATTAAAGAGCCCAATAAGTAATGTTAAACCCGATACCCCAAATAGGAGTAGCAGCATAGTTAGCACAGATGGCTTGAATGGGGCCTCAAAAACAAAAAGTGCTAATAAAGCGCTAGCAAGTAATGCCAAAATAATACCCGTTATAGATGCCAATAAACCTAGCAGTAAGTATTCGCAGGATGTAATGGCAAATAGCTGGCGGCGAGAAGCACCCAGTGTTCTTAATAATACATTTTCTTGTATACGTTGGTATTTACTGATCATAATGGAGGCTATCAGTACCACAATACCTGTAAGAATACTAAATGCTCCAATAAATTTAATTACAAAGCCTATTTTATTTAAAATGCCATCTAACACACTTAATATTAAACCTAAATCGATCACCGATATATTGGGGAATTCTTTAACCACTAATTGTTGAAAGTTTGCAGAAACCCGATCGTTTGGCACTCTCGTCATAATCACATGAAATTGTGGTGCGTCATCAATTATACCGAGAGGAAAGAGTACTCTAAAATTTGTTTGCATTCTGTTCCAATCTACAGTTCGTAAACTACCAATGATTGCAGGTATAACTACTCCCTGTACATTGAATTGTAGGCGATCGCCCACTTTTACCCCTAGACGTTCGGCATATCGTTTATCTAAAGATATTTTAGCCGTATCTCCAGTTTGCACTCTTCCTACCCATTGGCCATCAGCGATTTTTTCGGATGCAGTTAACTTACTCCTATAAGTTGCCCTAATTTCTCCACCAAAGGCGTGTGACGAAAAACCTAATGTACTATCTCTTTGTATGTCTTCTAACGTATAGTTGTTTATAGATATTAACTGCATGGTTACTATAGATACTTCTTCCAATACTGGAAGCTTGGATTGCTCTGTAAGCGCTGCAATCTCATCCTTCTGTGAAGACTGAATATCAAAAAGCACCATATTAGGTTGATTACTCGAAGAAGATAATGCAATACGGCTAAGCAACATCCCCTGTATAAAGAAAAGGGATGCGATTAAAGCTGTGCCAAGGCCTATGGCGACCAGTAGCGTCACAGTTTGATTATTGGGTCTGTAAAGATTAGCTAAGCCTTGTCTCCATACATAAGGCCAAGAAAGTGGCGTATATCGTCTTAGTACTTTAATTAGGAGAATAGCTACCCCATAGAGTATAAGGAACGCTAAGAGGACACCGATGACAAAAATTATACTTTGGTACCAATTATTTAATTGAAATCTGGAAAATACTGTAATAAAGATTACTATGGATACATAAATAAGCCATTTAAGAGGGTCTTCTTTAAAGATGCTTAAACGATCGTGGCTTTGGTTCCTTAAGGTTTGAAGCGGCGATACCTTGCGTACGCCAATCAAGGGAATAAGTGAAAACAGCATGGCCATGAAGACACCAATTAGAATACCTTGTGTAATGGCCAACCAAGAAACGGTGCCACCAACGGTTACTGGTAAAAAATCCTGTAACACCCAAGGTAGGGCCTGTTGTATAATTGTACCTAACAGCACGCCCAGAAGTGCTCCGATGATACTAATACCAATGATCTGTACTAAATAGATAAGAAAGGTTTGACGTGAATAGGCACCAATGCACCGCAAGATCGCAACGCTGGGTAGTTTCTCCTTTACATATACGTGGATAGAGCTGGATACCCCTAAACATCCTAACATCAGGGCAATAAATCCTACCAAGCCAAGAAAGTCGGTGAGATCTGTAAAGGATCTTCCGGTATTTTCCTTTGTGTTAGCAATAGTTTCGATTCGAAGACTTAGTTTTTCAAGTTCATCGTCTAGGTGCTCAACAAGCCTATCTACCGGATAATGGTCTACGAATCGGAAGTAATATTTATAATTAATGCGACTACCTTTCTGCGAAAGTCCCGTTTTTTCAAGTAAGGACAATGGCATAAAGATAGTGGGCGCCACCGATCCAGAAATAGCTGTTTTTCCAGGAGTATTAATTAATGATCCGGCAATCTGGAAATTTAAGTCGCCGAGCTTGACAGTATCACCCACTGTAGCATTAAATTGCAGTAGCAGCGTTTTATCTACAAGTATTTTTTGATCGTCAAGAAAGGTGGAAGCGGCAGACACCGGTGCAGTCTCTAGCTCTCCATAAAATGGATAAGCGCCCTTAAGCGCTCTTATTTGCACTAAGCGTGTGCCGCCGTTTTTCGCGAACCGAGCCATGGAAGCGAATTGATGCTCTTCAGCATTTGATTTACTAATGTCGATCAGTGAATCAATCAACGTTTTAGCGGAGGTAGTTAACGGCTTGCCACTGCTTATCTCTAAATCGGCACCTATCAAGCTTGCCGCTTGATTATCGATTTCTTGTTTAAGGTTCTTGCCAAAGGTGGCTATTGCCACTAATGCAGCAATGCCCAATACAATGGACGAAATAAAGAACAATAGTCGGGCCCTGTTTTTACGACTATCACGCCAAGCCATTTTGATTATCCACCATCCGTTCACACTAAAACTCCTCCTTTTAAGCGAATAATATGCTCCGTTTTACTTGCAAGCTCTAGATCATGTGTAACCAGTACTAGTGTAGTACCGGCATCTCTATTTAGGTTGAACAGGAGTTGTTCAACTTTTTGTCCTGTTTCTGTATCTAAATTGCCTGTTGGTTCATCAGCAAATAAAATTTTTGGATTATTAGAAAAGGCTCTTGCCAAGGCAACTCGCTGTTGCTCCCCACCGGACAATTCGCTGGCGTAGTGTGTAGCCCTATCGGCTAATCCTACCTTATCAAGTAACTCTAAAGATCTCTTTTTGGCATTTAGCGCTCCTTGAAGTTCCATGGGAACCATTACATTTTCAAGTGCCGTTAAGGTAGGTAACAATTGGAAATTCTGGAATACAAAACCCACATGCTGATTACGAATTTGCGCCAGCCCATCTTCGTCGAGCTCATCAAGCAATGAACCATGTAGGCGAATACTTCCCTCATCATAGCGATCAAGCCCGGCGCAAAGACCCAATAACGTTGTTTTGCCACTTCCTGAAGGACCAACAATGGCAGCGGTTTCGCCGGATGCTATCTCGAAACTGATGTTGTTTAATACCGTTAGCTTCTTGAAGCCACTTTGATAAACCTTTGAAATATTTTTTACGCTGAGCATTGACTATACATGAAGAGCTAATGAATTTTTGTTTAAATTAGCTCTAATTATGCAGATAAGATTGATTATATTAACAATTGTTACATTGCTTTCAGTGTCTTGCTCAAACAACCAGACAGAAAAGGTATCAGCTATGCAGGAAAATAAGAATGAAAAAAAGACACCTAGCTCGACACGTAGAAATATTCTGTTTTTTGGTAATAGCCTCACGGCGGGCTATGGATTAGAAAGCCCGGAAGAAGCCTTTCCTGCACTTATTCAAAAGAAAATAGATTCTTTAGCATTACCTTACCAAGCAATAAGTGCTGGTTTAAGTGGGGAAACTAGTGCCGGTGGAAATGAGCGTGTTGAATGGGTGATAAAACAATCTTTTGATATTTTTGTGCTGGAACTTGGCGCTAATGATGGTCTTCGAGGATTGGATACAGATGAAACCTATAAGAACTTAGCAAGCATTATTGAAAAAGTGAAAGCAACGAACCCTAATTGCAAGATTGTGCTAGCGGGCATGATGGTTCCACCGAGTATGGGGAGAACCTATGCGAGAAAATTTCAGGCTATCTTTCCGACCTTGGCCAAGGAGTACCGGTTATCTCTTATACCCTTTTTACTGGAAGGGGTGGGTGGTGAGGTGGAACTAAACCAAAAAGATGGAATTCATCCTACTAGTGCCGGACAAAAAATTTTAGCCGAAAACGTTTGGAAAATATTGGAACCACTGCTTAAGTAGATTTTAAATCTGCTTTTGTAGCGATTAAAGATATTTTTTAAATTAATAAGTGTTATATTTACGTTTTTTTAAAACCATTATAGCCATATGAAGAAGAAATACCTGATAGCACTTGTTTTTTCACTATTGATATCGTTTATTTCGGTGACTTTTGCACAAACGGCGAACGACACCTCAGAACAAACCTTGATTAAGTATCTGTCAGGAGTTGATAAGGACAATACAGTTGATTGGGCATTTATGGTTTCTAGCGGAGCTAAAAGTGGGCAATGGTCTAAAATACCCGTTCCTTCTAATTGGGAAACCAAGGGTTTCGGCACTTACCATTACGGATGGGAAGAGGATTTTAAGAAAAATGAAATCGGCTACTATAAACATCCATTTAAAACGGATGCCAATTGGAAAAATAAAAGGGTTAAGATTGTTTTTGAAGGCTCCATGACAGACACGGAAGTGAAAGTCAATGGAAAATCTGCAGGTGCCATTCACCAAGGATCATTTTATAAATTCAAGTATGATATAACGGATTTATTGAAATCGGAGGGGGAGAACCTTTTAGAGGTAAAAGTAAGTAAAATATCTGCGGATACCTCTGTTAACCGAGCCGAACGCATGTCGGATTTTTGGGTATTTGGAGGCATATTCCGTCCGGTTTATTTGGAAATATTACCTGAACAATATATCGAATGGACGGCGATTAATGCATCAGCAAGTGGGGATTTTTCCATTGATGTGTATACGGAGCGTGTAAAACAGCCGCTAAAGGTCGAAGTACAAATTAAAACGCTAGCCGGAAAGAAAATAGGCGACCCTTTAAGCACATCAATTGATAAAAATGCAGATAAAACAACTGTTAGGACAAAAGTTGATAAGCCTGAACTGTGGACACCCGAATTTCCAAATAGATATCAAGTAGAAGTGAAGCTTAAAGATAATAAGGGTACTGTTATTCATACAAAAATAGAAAAGTTTGGTTTTAGAACGGCAGAATTAAGAAAGGGTATAGGTTTCTTTGTTAATGGGACTAAAATAAGATTTAAAGGCGTAAATCGGCACAGTGCATGGCCAACCACAGGGAGGACAATGAGCAAAACAATCAGTGAACTGGATGTAAACCTCATTAAAGATATGAATATGAATGCTGTAAGGATGTCGCATTATCCACCCGATAGCCATTTTTTAGATGTATGTGATTCATTGGGACTTTTTGTGATAGACGAACTAACCGGATGGCAGAAGAAGTATGATACGCCAGTAGGACGCAAATTGTTGAAGGAGATGATTATGAAAGATGTAAATCATCCCTCTATTGTACTTTGGGCTAATGGAAATGAGGGAGGCAATAACCATGACTTAGTGCCTGATTATGCCCAGTACGATCCGCAAAAAAGAACCGTGATACATCCGTGGAATATTTTTGATGGTACCGACACGCAGCATTATAAGGGGTATGATTGCTGTGCGGGATCTCTTTTCCAAGGGAATGAAGTGTTCTTTCCTACTGAGTTTTTGCATGGATTGTACGATGGAGGGCATGGAGCAGGATTAGACGATTACTGGAAATTGATGTTATCTAATCCACTTTCAGCTGGCGGTTTTCTGTGGGTTTTTGCGGATGAAGGTGTGGTTAGGCTAGATCAGGGTGGACATATAGATGTAAAAGGTAATAATGCACCTGACGGTATATTAGGGCCTTACCGGGAGAAAGAAGCTAGTTTTTTTGCTATCAAGGAAACTTGGTCACCGATTTACATCGATCGGAAAAAATTACAATTGGGTTTCGATGGTAAACTGGCGGTAGAAAATCGTTATCATTACACCAACCTCAATCAGATCCAATTTAAATGGATTTTATCTAAGCTACCTTCTGCCTATGAGCAGGATACCATTGGCAAAGTAATTGAACAGGGGTCATTTAATGGGCCTACCGTATTACCCCAACAAAGCGGATGGTTAGATATTCCCTTGACGAATGAGCAGATTGCTAACGCAGATTTACTATCATTAATGGCTACTGATATCTATGGAAGGGAGATTTACACGTGGACGTGGCCTTTGAAATTTCCAGTCGAGATGAATCGCAAATGGATCTCGGAAACTAAACATGGCAAACCTAGCCTGAACGAAGATGCTAAATTAATAACAATACAGGCGGCCAATGTATCGATTGCTTTTAACAAGCATACAGGTATGTTAGATCAAGTAAAAAGTGCTGGCAAGATTATTCCTTTAACAAACGGACCGCAATTAGCTGTTGGTGAATCAACATTTCTTTCGCTAAGCCATTATGAGCGCAATGATAGCATTTTTTTGGAAATGTCGTATAAGGGCGCGCTTAAAAAAGTGCAATATATAATGACTTCCAATGGTTTGCTCACGCTGAATTATGCATATAGCGTTTACAACAGTAATCCGAGTAATACGTTCGAATATCTAGGGATAAATTTCGATTTTCCGGAAGAAAAAATTACAGGGGTGAAGTACATGGGTAGAGGCCCTTATCGGGTATGGAAAAATCGTATGCAGGGAAACACTTTCGGTGTCTGGAAAAAGAAATATAATAATACGATCACAGGCGAATCTTGGGATTATCCGGAATTTAAGGGGTATTATCGTGATTTCAATTGGGTAGTGATTGAGAATACTGAAAAACCTTTTGTTATATATAGTTTTACAAATGATCTCTTTTTGAGATTATATACACCAGAGAAAGCTAAAGGAGCAAGGAATGACTTTAACTCTCCGCCTTTTCCTG
>DATMSZ010000514.1:0-15887 GCA_035565175.1 Pseudosphingobacterium sp. | reverse complement strand
TTGTTAATAAATGTTAGTATGTCACTAAAAGATGGAATTGAATTAGTTTCTGAAATTAAAAAATACTACCCGGAAATTAAGGTCATTGCCCTTTCGATGATTGAGAATGTTCAAAATATCATTGGAATGATGGGCGCCGGCTGTTGCACGTATTTATTAAAAACGATGCATTCAGACGATCTTGAGTTGGCGTTACAGGAAGTTTCTCGGAAGGGTCATTACAGTAATTATTCGGTCCGTCTAGCGTACCATGAAGCGGCGAATGCCAAACAATTGGATTTAAAAGAAAGAGAACGAGAATTTTTGGCGCTCGCGTGCAGTGATTTAACTTACCAGGAAATTGCCGAAAAAATGTTTTTATCCTTTAAAACAATTGACGGTTATCGAGCCGGTCTTTTCGGGAAGTTCCAAGTAAAAAGTAGGGTAGGATTAATCTTGGAAGCTATCCGACAAAAGTTGGTTTTGCTTTAAACGTATCTGTTGAATGCTGTCAATTTTCAGTTAGATGAAACTCGGTTAGCAAAAATACCGCTGGCATCTCCCGACGGCAGCGGTGCAAACACACATGAAATACTTATTTTCCGACTCTATTCTTTTCACTGCTATCTAAATTGCGTTGAGAGGTTTTTAATTTTTGGTTACCAAATTTATAAGTAAAAGTAATACGGCCCACCCTGCTTTCGTATTGGTTGAATATGCGAACATTTAAGTTGGCATAGTCAGTATGTACCGTATTTGGCTTTGTGTTGAAGATGTCTGTTACAGCCAGTTTTATCTGCGCCTTCTTATTCCAAAACGATTTGTTCAAGCCGAGATCTATCCCCCAGGAAGTGCCGATCTGATAGATGCTCCAGCGTAACGGTGATTGGTATTGTACTGTTGTTTCCACATTGAAAGTCTCTGTAATATTAAAAGTGTGGTTACTATTTACCTGTACTGCAAATTTGCCAAAGTCGATGGGAGCGTTCGCTATATCAGCTTTATATCCCATGTAGAAGTTATTAATATTGGTATTGCTGGTCCATACTTTACCAGCAGACAGTGGAATATTCAGGTTCAACGAGTATACACGCTCTTTTGCAATGTTCTCCTGGGTGAGGAGTAAGACATTGGTTTCGTCATTTTGATACATTACTTCCCCAACCATATCATTTGTTTGTTGATATCCAGCTGTAATATTGTAGCGTTTAAATAATGTGTATGTCAATTCATAAGCATTGGTGAATGATGGGTTTAAGAATGGATTTCCTTGTTCGTAGCTATATGGATCAACGTAATATAAAAATGGATTTAAATTCCCATAATTTGGCCTGTTTATCCTTCTGCTATAGGATATGCCCACTTGATGGTTATCTGATATTTTTTGGTTAATCGAGACATTTGGAAATAGGTTGAAATAATCACGTTTGTTACGGGTATTCATCGTAATAGAGTTTCCATCAGAATAGGTATGTTCCATGCGTAAACCTATTTTTACCTCCGTGTTATTCAACTGATGGTTATAAATGGCATAGGCTGCGGTGACTCTCTCTGTATAGATAAAGTGATTAGATCTGCCTGCATCATTGTTCCAGCTGCCATTATCCCGCAGTAGAAATGCCATATTGTTATCGCTCTTAACGCTTCCATATTTAGCTCCAAGCTCCAGTTTACTGACTTTACTAAAGGGATGTGTATAATCGATTTTGGCTGTTTGAATATCAATCACAGAAGGCATATCATTTAAAATGAATTCGGGATCACGTAGGATGTTTCCAACAGCGTCATAGAAGTAATTATCGTAATAATGGGTAGTCTTATCACTAAAACGTGATATATCTACCTCTGCCACCAGTTTTCTTCCACTTGTATCAATATTAAAGGTATTGTTTACATTAAAGGAAATATTGTTATAGCGATTTTTTCCATTGTTTAAAGTAGTTAAGAAAGAATCAACAGGAGCGTTAATACCCGAAATGGCATTATTACTTTCCAATCGATCTTTTCCATTAAGGAAAAAACCAGACACCAACATGCTTACCGTGTTACGTTCACTTGTCTGATAATCAATTCCCGCTCGCGTATTGTGACTAGCTCGCCGATTGTTCCAATGTAATGTTTGATCAAATACCCTGGCCTCTTCACCTTGTCCAATAGTTCTGTACAAGTTTAGATCACGAATAAAACGATTGTTAGTATAGCTGTAGTTGGCGAATACATTAAGTTTACCTGCTTTATGATTAATCTGTAAAGAATTGTTGGTTTTGTGACTTTTTCCATACCCCCCACTTAAACTGATATTACCATTCGTTCCTTCCATCTTATTCTTTTTTAATTTGATATTAATGATGCCTGCGGTACCTGCCGCATCATATTTGGCAGAGGGATTTGTATTCAGCTCAATAGATTGAATGTTACTCCCTTCCATCGAACGAAGTAGATTTGCCAGCTGCTCTGCTGAAAGGTATGTTTGTTTACCATCTATCATTACTGTTACTCCTTGACGGCCCATTAAACTAATATTTCCATCCTTGTCTACGCTTACCCCGGGTGAGCGTTGCAAAATATCCAGCGCTGTATTACCCGCGGCTAGCGATGAGTTTTCTACATTAACAACTAAAGCTCCGTCCTTACGCTGAACGGGGGGGAGTTGAGCGGTAACCGTCACCTCGCCGAGAGATTGAGCCTCCGTGTGTAGTACAAGATCCGGTGCTGCTACTTTTTTCTGTTCGGTAGAAACGATTATTGGTTGATAACTTTTGCGATACCCCATCATAGAAGCAACGAGAATATATTTTCCTTCTTTATCGGCAGGTATGGTATATGCACCCTTTTCATCCGCATAAGCCGAACGCACATAAGATGAATCGGTCGCTTTCAATAAAGAAACGGTAGCGAGATCTACCGGATGTTCAGCTTCGTCTTTTACAAGGCCTTGTATCGTTGCTGCTTGTTCTTGTGCCTTTAATGGGGCAAGGTTCCAAAAAAATAAACCAAGTATGCCAAGTACAAGGTACTGTCTTATTTTGTGTGTTTTTTTTAATGTATTAAGGGCTTTCATGACCTGTGTGTTTTGATTATGATTCAAAAGTACAGTTCAACAGACGACAGGAAAATGACAATTAGGTGAGTTTAGTAGAGTTCTCGGTAAATGGCCGCTTTTTCTAGGTAAACGTGATACATTTATCGTAACCCAGCAAAATTATGTGCTGGAAAAATAAAATTCTCTATGGAACAGGGGCCAAAGTCTACTAATTGAAAATTTACACCACATTTATTATACAGCCAAAAAGGATCTTCTTGAAATGCTGCATAATCTTTTGATAATTGCCTTTCCAGATAATCTACTTTTTGCTGATAAGCAGGAGCCAAACCACTATAATAAGTGTCTCCAGATTTATTTTTAGTAGTTTTTAGACGATAAACGTATTCGAGTAGATTATAGCAGGTGGTGAACTGACCGCATGCTATTAAGGCAGCTAAGGTTTCGTTCTTTTGGTTTGTGGTGTCAAACCAAAGCGTGGTTGCCATTTCAAATGCTGTCTGTGCTATAATTTGTATAGACTTGGAGGGTTCTATAAAATTTAATCCTTTTTTATGACGGTTTAAATCATTAGAAAAAGAAAGATCATATACATGGTTTGTTTTGATTCTAAACCTATACTTTCCACTTTCATAAGTCTTATCATATAATAGAAAACGGATTCTTTTAAGAAAAACATCGTTATTAAGTACTAATACAGAGCTAATACGCTCTTTTAACATACGAAGAATAACCATGATGGGTGTTGAAGCAAAGTGTTCAAAAAGATTAGTGACGATACCAGGAGAAAAGTTTTTATTAAGATTGAGGCCTCCTAAGCGATCGGTGTTTCCTTCAATAAATCTTCGTATTAAACTAAGCACCAATAGAAAGCTTCCGGAGAGTACGGTTACGGTTGTTCCAAGTATCACCGGCCAGCGTACACCAAAGGTTTCTAGCTTAGGTATTACGCCCGCTATAAGGGAGAGACCCAGCAACATGAAGATCCATAGAATGATGATAACCGTTTTGATTGAAATGGCTTTAATGCCGGTATAGGAGTCATTCTCCCCTGGTAATTTATACGGATCCATGTAATGGCTGCCCACATCATTCACCAACATGAGATCGAATGGACGAAATTCCGTTTTTCCTTTAACTCTTCTTTTTTGCGCATCTATCATACTTTCCAACGCTTGATTATCGGAAATACCGCCATCCATCATACCGATTTTAAAGTCATCTCTTATTTTTTCATTTACAAAAGCATTTCTCACAGACTCAACTGACGGGTTTGGTGCTAAGTTGTTGATGATGTCCGTCACCTTATCCTTGCCAAATAACTTTTCCAGTTCAGCTATATTTAGTTCTTGTAAGCTCACATATAAGTTATCTAATAATGTTCGTTTATTTAGATTCGCCACTTCCGCACCTTCTTGCTTCGAAAGCGTTTTATAGGTGAAATCGTCTGGAAAAATAATAGGTTCAAATCCGGCAGGGAAACAGGATGATGCGGCAAGAAGATCCGCTAATTTAAGTTTACCAGCTGCCTTAAACTTCAGGTTTATATTAAAGTTTCCGTACCTAAACTGGTTATCAAAAGCCAACTTATGATCCGTTTTCATTTTGACATTCTGCCTAAAAAGCAAGCCTTTATAAAATTCAGTAGTGTTGAAACAAACCTCCTCAAGGTTCGTATTATTTTCACGCTGATATAAGTCTTCTAATAGACTGTGCTCAAATAAGTCGTCATCATAGGTAAGTGCAAAGGCATTAATGATGTTTCTCCGTTTATCAGGATTACTGATCCACTCTTTATCGTTATTTAGCTTCTCGAACACATTGTTTAGCAGAGCTGTTCCTTCAAGATTCTCTTTTAACTTTTTATAGAATGAGCCAAACGTTCTTCTCTTGGCTATATGTAATGCATATAGGGCATTTGTAATTGTTCCACCCGAGGCGGAAGAAATAAAGGTTACTTTATCAATTAATGCAATCTCGTCTAGATAACTCAAAACACCAAGACTAAAAGATGCAGCACGAAAACCTCCGCCAGAGAAGGCTAAAGCAATATTGTCAAAGGGGGTATTGCTTATATTCTTCGTTGTTTGAAAACTTCTATCCATCTTTGTTTGAATAATCAGTAATAAAAAGGTCGCTTAAAGAACCTTATTTAAGATTCTGAACTATTGCTATGTAAGGGTTGATTTTTCTTTTTATGATCCGCCAATTGTCATCAAGTCTTATTTGTTTTTTTCTGATGGAGTCGCTCTCGTTTCCTCCTATTGTTAACACATAATTCCCTTTCGAATCAGTACCCTTTTCAACTACAATTGCAGAGTGAGATTCATAAGCCTTATTCATCTTCGCAAATTGGAAATCATAAGCGTTATTTCCTCTATTATGTTGAATAATATCACCTAAATTTGGTTCAATATCCTGATAAGGAAATGCTCGAAAGACACCTTTATCGCCTAACATATTGTGGATGGCGGCGTTTACAAAAATAGCATGGGCTGCACTGAATAGAAATTCGCTCTTTGTTGCACCAGCCTTTTTTACACACCATGAAATAAATATTGCCGACCAGGCAGTCGTCACACCAGGAAAGGAAAGACCCAATTCAGTCCAATACTTTTTTATCTGTTTTGCTAAGCCAACATCACTTTCACTATCTAAGTGAAAATTGTTGTATTGCTCTTCGGCAATCGTTACTAGTCTTTTTACATATTCAGTTGCCATACTATTTTTATCTGGTAAGAATTTTAATTTTTTATCCCGAACAACCTGTTTACAATGTAAATATACTAAAAATATTAGTATTCACAACAAAAAATGATACTTCTAATAAAAAAGGACTGTTTTTTATAATCGGTATTAGTGTGTTGATAGGCAGATGTTTAGCTGTTTGGTGAGCAGTGGTTACGTGATGTTGGTCTGTTTATATTTATACCTAAAATAGATGGCAGAAAAAGCCGTTAATAATACACCGATTGCAGATAACAGCAAAACGCTGTTTGAAAAGAACGAAACCCAGTTCAGCTCCACTTTAAAGATCTCCTTTGATAATAAAACTGCTACACTTCCGCTATAGCCAAAGGAGTCGGCTAAGTAAATTAAAAAGCCAACATTGCCCGTGAATCGAAAGGTAGCGATCAATCTTTCAAAAAAAACGGCATTGAAAGGTATGTAAACCATATATAAGCCTAAGCCGGTGGCGGTCATCCACCATAAAGGCGACAAGTGATCATTTAAGAATGCAAGAGTCGAAAAGCCAGCTAATATAAAGCCTATGCCTATAAATACATGAGCGGCCATTAGTGCGTTGAAGCTGTTCGGTATCATTACCATACTACCAATCAGCACTAAAATGATTAACGTGATAGGTGTCTCTGTTTTGGAAAAAATAGCTGGTTGGTTTAAGTAACCCATTTCTTTCCACATTTCGGCACCAAAGTTATCACGGATATCTCTGAAAATAGTGGCGAAGGTATAAATGAAAATACAGGCAATTAGGCCCGGTAGAAATGTGCTTAAAAAAGCGGTCCGTTGTTTGGTATTCATTGGTATGCGCTCCATTCTAGCTGCAATGTCCTGCGTATCAGGCTGCGGAATTTTCTCCATTAGGTATACAAAAATGAGTAAGGGAACGGCGAACAAAAGTCCGGTAAAAAAAGGTACCCAAAACTCCGATACATTAAATGTAAGCATGAGCCAGCCGCCAGCAGAGCGAGCAAAACCGGAGGCAAAAATAAAGCTAACAGCAAGTGTTGCTCCAATAAAGTCGGTTCCTCTTCTCCCTTCGATATAGGAAAACACAACACCCCACAAGATACCTAAAGGAAAACCATTAATGAAAAGAAAGACAATATTATAAGGTACAGGTACCAGCGCAAAGCATAACCAACTAAACCAGGCAATGCCTGTAAGCATTAGAATAATACCTCCTCTGCCAGTACGTTTTAACTCAGAAACATATTTGATACCATAAAATTTGGCAAGCATATACCCAAGTACCTGACTGATGACTAACAGTGCTTTATAGCTATATCCGGCAACGGTAATCCCATCAAAGGTAGCAACTGTGAACGATTTTCGGAATCCGAAGATCATCGTATAGGAGAGAAAAACAACCACAGCAGCGTAAATGCTGGTCTGCAACTTGTTCTTAGATAATTTGCTCGACTTTGTTAAGGGCATCATCTTTCTATTAAAAAAGCAAGATAAGCATTTAACGTTTCTTTGATCAAATTTTTAGAATGCTATTGTTATCTATTTAAACATGATAATCAGGTGGTTTGAATTGTGTCATGTGCCTGTTGTAAATTTCAACAAAACAATGTATCATATAAGTTTGCAGCTTCTCTCTAACGGCGCTATCGTCCTTCTTTCTCCGAATTGGTATTAGCTGCGGGACGGATAATTAACCGCAAAGTGGGGTTGTTCGTTATAAAAGACCACATCCAGCTGAATGCTAGTTTCATTTTATTTCTGAATCCAACTAGCGGTATAATATGAATAAAGAGCCAAACTAACCAAGCGAAGAAACCTTTAAAGGAGAACTTAGGTAAATCTGCCACTGCTTTATACTTGGCGATGATGGCCATGCTACCTTTATCGTTATACCTGAAGGGTTTCAGTGGACGTTTTTGTTGTATATGAATAAAGTTTTTTGCTAATAATTTGCCTTGTTGGATAGCAACTTGGGCTAATTGTGGATGGCCTTCGGGGTAATTTGTATCGGCTGTTTGAAAACACAAATCACCTAATGCATAAATATTGGACTGGCCAACCACTTTATTGTATTCGTCTACCATCAATCGCCTCCCACGGGTAACAACTTCTTCTGGTAAACCAGGCACTTCTCTTGCTATTACCCCTGTGGCCCAAATTAATGCCTCGGTTTCAATTTCTCTCCCATCCGAGAGTATAACCTTACCGTTAATGTAATCTTTTACAGCTGCATTTAATATAATATTTACACCCAACTTTCTTAATACTTTTTCAGCTTCTATCTGTGCCGTCTCGCTCATTGGCCCCAATAAAACAGGTCCGGAATTAACTAAATAGAGGTGTGATCTAAAGTCTTTTATCTCAGGATATTCTTTTGCTGCAATATAGCTTCCAAGTTCCGCTAACATACCGGCGAGCTCCACGCCTGTAGCCCCTCCACCTGCTATTACCACATTTAATAAACCGTCTCTTTGTGATGTGTGCTGCATACGCACTACTTTTTCCATGTTTAGCAGAAGATGATTCCGTAAGCTCAGTGCCTCGTCTATTGTCTTCATAGGCAATGACTTCTGTCGCACAGATTCCATTCCGAAATAATTTGTTTGGGTACCTAATGCTAGTACTAAATAATCATAAGATAGAGTGCCTGTATCTGTGTCGAGTGTGTTGTGCTCAGGATGAACTTTCAATAAACTGCCCATGTGAAATCGCAGGTTATCCTTCGTCTGAAACATCCTTCTAAATGGATAACTGATGTTAGAAGGCTCAATAAAAGAAGTTGCAACTTGATATAATAGGGGGGGAAAGAAATGATAATTGTTTTTATCCACTAGCGTAATTTCAAATTGTTTGTTTGATGCTAGGGATTTTATAAAGTTAAGGCCGGCAAATCCACCACCCACTACGACTATTTTCATTATATCAATTATTTAACTGTTTGCAATTTTAAGTGTTTCGAATAACTTAACTTCCTAATGAATGTTCCTTTCTGTAAAAGTAAAAAATTCTTTAGAGGTTTAGTTTGATACATGCACTAAGCTTACAATACATAGACTTTTTATTTTTTTATTAGCAAAAGATACTACTGACATACCCTTGTCACATATGCCTGCTAATTTTGGATAAACATTCAAATAATTAGCATTATGAACACTACAACATCACCAGAAGTAATCACTAAAGAAGGCTTATTAAGACATTGGAGGGGACATCGTAATTTAACACGTCGTGTTATTGAAGCCTTTCCTGAAAAAGATTTTTTTGAATTTTCTATAGGTGGTATGCGCCCCTTTGCACAGTTATCTGTAGAACTATTATCCATTGGTGGTCCAGCATTAAAAGCGATTGTCAACAATGAAATTAATACTTACGATGAGAGCGGCTTAGCTTTAACAAGTAAAGAACAAGTTCTTCAAAAGTGGGATGAACAAACTGATGTTATTAATGAGTACTTTAATCAAATTCCACTAGAAAGATTTTCGGAAACGTTTAACCTTTTTGGACAATATGAATTTCCAGTTATAGACAATATTTTTTATTTTATAGATAATGAAATCCATCACCGTGCACAAGGTTTTGTATACCTTAGAGCATTAGGCATCGAGCCGCCTAAGTTTTGGGAAAGATAAGGAACAATGGTATTTAGAAAGCCGTCATATCCTTTGGTTAATCAAAGGATATGACGGACGTTAAACGGGTACTGATGAAATAATTATAACAGATAAAAAAGTTGTTATTTCGAGCGAAACGTAGTGAAGTCGGGAAATCTTTTATAGATAGTCCTCTTTATCAGATTTCTCTATTTCACTTTACTCCAATCGATAAAGGCGACTGGTATTTTAACGGCCCTATCTATCACGTCTCTGTGTTTTCTATACTTAATGTGAGTAGCTCCCGTATACGTTCCTTGAGTTCCAGTGGCTCCAAAACCTTTGCCCTGTCTCCAAACATCATGAACCAACGCGCAAATCCCTCGTTCAGATTTTGTACTTCAAAAGTTAGCATGACATTGTCATCAACCATCTCTTCTTTAACAAAGCCATAGTAATGGCGTTCCCACTCTAGATGTCTTGCAATATCACGATTTACCAGTATTTTAACACTTGTTGTTGGTCTTTGCTTTTGTAACTGTAAATAGAAATCCAGCGGTTGGTGAGTGAGTTTAAATGGTAACTCAGTGTGCTGAATTTTTTCAATTCTATCCGTTCTAAATTGTCGGTAATCTTTTCTTAAATGACAGTAGCCAATTACGTACCAGAAATTATCCTGATGAAAAACGCCAACAGGTTCTATTGCCCGTTCTGTAGGTGCATTAGCTTCCATTGCCTGATATAAAAGTTGTACTTGTGTTTTTCGTGCAATGCTTTCAAATAAAGTAGCTAGTGCATTGGGCACACTTTCATTATACTTCATTTGTAGAGGCTGCATTACCACCTGCGATTCAATACTCGATACCCAATCTTTATCATTAGCTTTTAACACTGCCCTTAGTTTATACATGGCTGAAGAAAAATGTTGTTGAATGATTTGATCGGTAAATTTTTGCATTAATTTTTCTGCTGCCACCAAACTTGTTGCCTCTTCTTGCGTCAAACTCATAGGAGGTAAACGATAGCCCTCTATTAGGGAGTACCCAATGCCAGCCTCACCATAAATAGGAACACCAGATGCTTCAAGTGTTCTGATATCTCTATAGATCGTACGTAAACTAACTTCAAAACGCTCGGCTAGTTCTTGTGCCCTGACAATCCGTTTTGATTGCAATTGGATAAAAATTGCTACTATTCTGTCGAACCTTTTTGGTGCGTCGTTCTGCATTACTTTCTGCTTATTTAACTCATGTAGGTATATTATTATCTGTCAATAATAATGATCGATTAAAAGTAAAACATTTTATTCTTTTATTGTATTCAGTTTTACTCGATTATTATTTTTCGTGCAACCGTGTTTTTTACCGTATAATAAGCCAAAATAAATTTGCGGGAATATTCTGTTAAAGTTATATTTGTAACCAAACGGTTTCATTATTTTATTATATCGTTAAAGACCGCATATTTCATCAATTAAAAGGAATAACACAAAAGATAAATCTAAAAAACCACAAAATGGAAAATGTAGAATTTGTAGAAGCGCAGATGCTGATTAGAAAACCTGTTGCCAAGGTTTTTGAGGCATTTATCGATCCTGAGATAACCAAACATTTTTGGTTTACGAAAGGAAGCGGGAAATTGGAAGTAGGTAAAACTGTCATGTGGGAATGGGAAATGTATAATGTTTCCACGAAAGTGGTTGTCAAAGAGATTTTACCTAATCAGAAAATTGCCATAGAATGGGATGAGCCTGCAACTTTGGTAGACTTCAATTTCGAATCACTCAGTGAAGAATCAACTTACGTTGTTATCAGGCACTATGGTTTCAATCAGAAAGGCGACGAACTTTTAGCTACGGTTAAAGATTCGACGGGTGGTTTTACCACCGTTTTGGATGGATTGAAAGCTTTTTTGGAACATCGTATCAATTTGAATCTTATTGCCGACAAGTTTCCAAAAGGAGTTATTAAACATGGCGAATAGTAACGTAAACTGTAAATTAGCAATGCAAATGGGTTAAGCTATAGAAAGAAAGTATTCATATCCATTTATTTTTATGCAAAATGGTGTCGCAGCTTATTATCGATTAACGATGTTTTTTCTTTATCCGTCATCCCGACACATCAGATTTTTAACAAACTCAAAGGAGTCTAAATGACAATTTAGTCATATTCCCTAGCTCGGTAGGGTTCGAAGGAACAGCTGTTCGTATGCTAAAAAACTGGCGTCCAAATCTTCGGATAGTACAGGCTAAGTAGCGGTATCAACTTTGAAGGAAGATTTTCAATGATGTGTGCATTGCAATAGTATTGAAGCTTGCTCGGTAGGTTGCGCCCAGGAGTCTATTCACAAGTGTTTGTTTCAAAAGGTGTTCAAGAGCTCCCTTCGGTCGGTTTTAGGTACTTTTTTGTGGAAAAAAGGTACGCTTCATTGGTAAAAGAATTAAAATCTAATCTATTGTTTAGAATGATTTTAAATAGTACTTTTGCCGCGAAAGAAAAAACTAATCATGATAAGAACATTGAAATATTGCACTATACTGTTTTTAAGTTACACAGGGGTACTGTATGCACAAACAGGAAGTATTAGCGGTTCCATCAAAACGTCTGATGGTAAATCTGCACAATTAGTAAGTGTAACGCTTAAAGGCACTGCTAGAGGCACTTCTACTGATAAAAGTGGAGGTTACGAAATCAAAAATATTGAGGCAGGTCGATATACCTTAACGGCTTCGCTTGTCGGACTTGAAAAACAGGAACAAAGCGTAGAGGTAAAAGCCAATGAGATGGTAACGGTTAACTTTGTGTTAAAAGAAAATTCAGCGCAATTACATGAGGTCATTATCTCGGCTAAAAACGCGAATAGAGAGAATAAAATAGTTGCAAAAATGCCCTTAAAGAACCTAGAAAACCCGCAGGTTTACAATGTCGTGTCTTCCGAAATATTGAAACAACAGGGAATTACAAATTATGATGACGCTATGCGCAATGTTCCGGGTATCACCAGGACCTGGGAATCTACTGGTAGGGCCACTGACGGCGCCGCTTACTTTGCATTAAGAGGCTTTGATGCACAGCCTACCTTATATAATGGATTGCCCGGTTTAACTAGCGGAAACTTAGATCCTGCAAACATTGAAGAAATTCAAGTTATAAAAGGGCCCTCAGGAACTTTGTTTGGTGGCAGCTTTTATAGTTACGGTGGGATGATTAATACTATAACGAAAAAACCGTATTTTGACTTTGGAGGAGAGATAAGCTATAATTTCGGAAGCTTTGGCCTAAACCGAATTTCTGCCGATGTCAATACGCCATTAAGTAAGAAAGAAAAAATCGCACTGCGTATTAACACTTCCTACCATTCGGAGAATAGCTTTCAGGATGCTGGATTCAAAAAATCTTTTTTCGTTGCTCCTTCTTTGGTTTATGAAGTGAATGATAAACTATCTTTTCATTTTATGGCAGAGATATTGGAAGAAGAAAGAGCAGTTCCTCCCGTATTTTTTCAGTCAAATAGATTAGATCCTCTTCCGTTTAAAACAGTGGAAGAACTTAACCTCAACAATGATCTGTCGTTTACCAGTAATGACTTAACGATTAAAAATCCTAGATATAATTTACAAGGACAAATGGTTTATAAATTGTCCGACAAATGGACATCACAAACCGTTTTTTCTAGAGGAGCAGTCAAATCAAATGGATACTATACCTATATATGGGATGATGTAACAGAAGATGTTTACTTTAATCAATACTTTCAGAAACAGTTACAAACAATCACTACAACTGATATTCAACAAAATTTTAATGGTGATTTCAAAATTGGTAACCTTAGAAATCGGCTGCTTATTGGTCTCGATTATTTTAGCCGTAATCTTATCGACAACAGCTCTGGTTCGGCAGTTGTGCGAAATGTTACACCGCAAGCGGCTGAAGTGGAATATGTAGATCCCAAAACAGGGGAAATAGCCGATCCGGTTTATCTATCGCAAGCTTTGGTCGATAATATTTTGGTCGGTAAGAGCGGAACTAGAAGCAATGTTAGCAATAGCTCTTATAGTGCCTATGTTTCGGATGTACTAAATATCACCCCAAATATTAGTGCTATGGCTAGTTTAAGAGCTGATTATTTTGATTCGAAGGGTGAAAAAAGCGATGCTGAAGATGATTACGATCAATTTGCTGTGTCTCCTAAATTCGGACTGGTCTATCAACCTGTTTTAGATAAGGTTTCTCTCTTTGCGAATTATATGAATGCATTTATTAATGTGGCGCCGAGGCAGGTTTTTAATCAAGAGGGCGAATATGAAAGAACTCAATCGTTTAAACCAGAGCGTGCTAATCAATTGGAATATGGTGTAAAAACCAATTTGTTATCAGACAGATTATATGCTACTCTTTCTGTGTACGATATTAAAGTAAGTGATAGAGTATATCCGGATCCTACAAATCCAAATAATTCCGTTCAAGGTGGAAAGGTAGGGAGTAAGGGCTTTGAATTAGATATGAATGCTACTCCCATCACAGGGTTAAATCTTATAGCAGGGTATAGTTATAATGAAACAAAAGTGTTAGAAGGAAACGGGAGTGATTTTTATTCTCAGCCTGGAAGAAACCCTGGAGGACAGGGACCTCAACATCTTGCGAACTTTTGGGCGACGTATAAATTTACTAGTGGTAAGATTAAAAACCTAGGTGTTGGCCTTGGTGGAAATTATGCGAGCAAATACAAGGTGATTGACAATAGTGCCACAGGCGTATTTGATCTTCCGAGTTATACCTTGTTGAATGCTAGTTTGTTTTATAGTATAGAAAATTACCGAATTACATTTAATATGAACAATATAACCAATGAGGAGTACTACATAGGATATTGGTCTATTAATCCGCAAAGACCACGAAACTTTGCCATGAGTTTTGCTTATAAATTCTAGTATTTACAAGCGAACATAATTCGCAACCAGCTAATTCCATGGGGAAGATGCTGGTTGCACAGTTACTGTAAGTACAGCGAATGGTATGAGCAATTGTTATTGCAGGAGATAATCCAAAATTGAAGGCGATTATTTTTCTATTTAACTGCCACCACTTCGGCGCCAACTTTTGCACCTAAATGTAAATCACTTACTGGAATTATCCCTCTTGCTGGTTTATGAGCTCCAAAAAATTCTTCAATAACCTTATCGACTACTGCCCAGTCCTTAATATCGCTTAAATAAATAGTAATTTTAACGACTTTGCTGAGCTTGCTTTCTGAAGCCAACAAGATCTGTTCAATATTATATAGGATTGTCTTAAGCTCATCTGATACAGAAGCGTCGGGCCTCTTTGGCGATACACCTAACTGTACTGATGTGAAAATAAATCCATTTGCCTCTACTGCTTGGGAGTAATGGCCATTTGGTGCCGGTACGCTAGTTGTGTTAATTATGTTTAGCATTTTCGTTAAAGTTCAATGACCGTTTTAAATACTGTTACTGCACTTCCTAAAATTTGTACTTTTCGTGGTATCCCATTTTCAATATCAACAGAAACCTCCATGCTGCCAAGTCTGCCCATGGCCTCACCTTGTCTTGCAGTAAAGCTAAAGACATCGTTATTATAGACTACGAGTTTGTTTTTAATAAGGTATGCCCCTAACGGTCCGTTGGCGTTTCCGGTAACGGGATCTTCATTAATTCCAATAGCTGGTGCAAACATTCGTCCGTCAGTTGAAAAAGAATGAGGCTGATCGTCAATAGTAAATACGAAATACCCGTTACAATGGATGAGATCGCTTAACCTTGCCAATTCTGAAAGATTTGGCTTTAGCAAGTTTAACTTAGTTTTGGAAGTTATACCAATCATCACCTTTGAATGCCCTGTCGAAGCTATTTCAATCGGGAAATTCTCAATAATGTCGTCTTCAGTCAGGCCTAACGCAGTTAATATCTGTAGCTGAAAGGCTTTCTCAATCCGCTCAAAATCGATTTTTCCCTGTGTCATGCTAACCTTTATCTTGTTATCGTTTCTAACAATTTCTATAGGTAAAATGCCCACCTTTGTTTTTTGACGTGATATATTTTTAAGCGGGAGCTGATTTTCAACGGCTCTCACATAATGTGCAGCAATAGTTGCGTGACCACAGATAGGCACTTCAACCGTTGGTGTGAAAAATCTTATCTCAACGTCATAATCATCGTTATTGCTCTTTGGAAAAATAAAAGCAGTTTCTGAATTTTTCAGTTCCCTTGCAATCAACAACATTTCTGGTTCCGTTAAACCTTCAGCATTTAGAACCACTCCTGCTGGATTACCGCTGAATTTCTCTTCCGTGAAAGAATTAATCTGATAAACGATGTATTGTCTTGTCATGCTGCTACGATTATATCTTTTATATTTCAATGTAATTTGTAAAGTTAATTGAAGCTATTAGAAAAATCGTTCGCTCACGTCATCTTGATGTAACTTAACAAAACGGAAAGATCTATCGTTTTGCTAATTATAAGATAGGTTTATTTGATGGCCTATGTGGAGCTTAATTCATAGGCCCTTAATAGATAATCATTGCTATAGAGAACTAAA
>DATMSZ010000513.1:0-22250 GCA_035565175.1 Pseudosphingobacterium sp. | reverse complement strand
TTCCTGCGGTTCTGCCGTGTTTTTTCTAAAGAAAAAGATAATTTCTTTATAGTTAGAAAGCTTATTTTTTAGTTCGTTAAAGATCTGATAAGATGAGTCCTCGAATTCCTGGACAATGTAAGAGTAATCGCTCCCCAAATTTATGTATCGATCGATAATTAACAATTTAAACGGCGGAATACTTAACAATAACTCTTTTGTTCTTTCTGAGGGGATTGGAGCAATAATATATAAACCGTAATGACCTACAATCCGGTGAAATATGGCCTCGAACACTTCAGGATTATTATGATGAAAGTAAAGATCTACCTGCGTGTCGCTACCCAGGTTTTCCTTTAAATGTTGATACAATGTCTCCTGAAATGTATCGAAGGCATACATTAGCAAAGCTACTTTCTGTTGTTGTTTGGTATTCTCACTGATTACAAAGTAGCCTTTTCGGTTCTTTGACGCGATAACTCCCCGTTCGATAAGTTCCTTATAGGCTTTTACAATGGTTTCTCTTGCATATCCAAGTTCTTTTACCATGCTATTTACAGACGGTAAAATATCATTGGCGTTAAGATTGCCTGCATCTATTGAATCCAAAATACCTTGCACAAGTTGTTCATGTTTAGAAAGCGATTGGACATATTCTAATGAACGGATTTTTTCGAAGATAAGAGACTGATCATGCGGTTTGTTATTCATTGGAACCTATAGTTGAATTACTTGTTACTGATGCGGTAAATATAAGCACCTTCTTGTTTAAATGCTATTGTTAACTGATGGTCTAGTGTTAATTGCTCATTGTTTAATAATTCCGTAAGTACATATTTTTTGTTAGCGGATAGGCCAATTCTGTTTGCATCAACGGTGATTTGGCTAGCTTCCTTTTGATAATTGAAAATCGCTAGGTAGATACAATCTTCCTCATGACGAACGAACATGCGGGAAGTTTTTTCACCTGTATTACCTTCTACTGGTCGGAATGCTTTACCCGATTTGATAAGTACTTTAATAGCATCAAGTTGCAGCCATTGCTTTACTTCTTCTTGCCAAGGTGCCTGTGTTGAATAGTCATCTCCTAAAATAACCGGACCCGTGATCAATCCTGAGATCAGTCTGGCGCGATTAGCACCCTGATTCTCTTTTTCAAAAACGAGGTGATCACCATCAATATAATCATATAAATACGTCTGCCACCATCCATAGTTAACACTATTGAGCGTATATTCGGTGTCTTCAATAGATTTCCAAGCATCGCATGCTATTCTTCTCATATGTGCATAAGGTGCAGTGGCCATTGACGGAGATATAGCTGCATATACCAGCATAGAATTTGCTAAATGATCGCTTAGACATTCCATCCCGGTCTTGTAGGCTTGCATACCGGTGGTGATAGTACTGTCATAAAAATGCGTAGATTCAATTGCTGCATGACTTAGAAAGTCTATCTTGATCATTTTAAAACCACAATTTTTCAGCTTTTCAATAATATACGCTATTCTTTTCTGTGTTCCGGGATGGGTAGGATCCAGTGCTCGACCACCATCTAAGTCATGATATCCGCTCCTTGTCTTTGTCCACATTTCAGAGAATTTGTAGTCACTTCCTTCTGCTTTCCGGTCTCTAGCATCTCTAAACCCCCAGTCTGTAAAAGGAGCCCAATAAACTCCGGGCTCCAAGTTTCTTTCCTTACAGTAGTTAACAAAATCCTTGAGTTTTGAAAAATCGCCCGAAAAGCCACCAGGAACCATGTTGTCCCAAAATGAATCCAGATCTATGTAAGCCGTTCCATCACTATTGCGAAATGCCCGGATCTCTTTATCAAAGAAATCTACAACAGCCACCGCTTTGTTATAAGTAAGATGCTCCTTTATCACTCCCCAACTATTCCAACCAACCGGCGTAGCGTTCTTCCAGGCTTTGTGATAGGGGGGCGATAATTTTCGTGTTATTTTGGCATATTGCTCCATTCCATCCCGCCAATCAGAAAAGTAACCTATGAACATTCTAGGGGAGAGAATTTTATCGCCTTTAATGCTTCCATGTTCCATTGAATCTCGTGTGACGGAAACATCTGAAAAACCCCCAAATAAGGTTAGCTGATGCAGGGTTTTACCGCTACCCGCACTCTCTACACCTGTTTTCCAATTTGCATGATCAATCGAGCCCAATACAAACCCATTTCTAGATTCATTATCATAAATTGCTCCTAGTTCTGCACTTTTATTTAGTTTTTCACTTAAAGGTTTTGCATTGTATTTTATGAAAGTATCATTATCAAATGGCACGAATAAAGTCCGTACGTCGGTACCTTTATTTAGGCTCGCTTTATGGGTGATTAGCGGAGCCATATAATTTGATGTTATGCCTTGTCCCTCTATTTCTAATTGAATTAATATAAATTCCTGATCAGGATAGCAAGTAAAATACTGACGCATCGTAGGTACATCCCTGCTTTCAGAAAGGAGGGTGTATATGGTGGTTTGACCCAGCTTATCCTGTTTTTTGTTTGTTAGTAGTTTCCGCTTTTGATAGTCTTTGCTACTATACTTTTGTCCATTTGATGAGAAGGAAGCAGCCGCTTCGCTCACTACTTCAATTCCTTTAACCTTCATAGAAAACAAGCCATTATTAAGGTTAATCACCAGCTCATTTTGTTTGCCAAATTTGATGATTTGTTGGCTGGGTTCCTTTGCTATCAAGCTGAGTGTGCAACACAGAAACAAAGATGCAAGCGAAACGATTTTTAAGTATTTCATATTATTTGTTTTCAGTAGCTTTTGTTAATATCCTGGATTTTGATCTGCATCCGATAAATCCGGATTCTGCCTAAGCTCATCCAGCGGAAGAGGCCAAGTTAAGCGAAAATCTTCAATGGTTACTGGAGCGTTAATGCGATTGTTCTTATACAGGCCAGACACCCATCGGTTCCTACTTTGTACATATTTCTTTAAAAGGCCTGTTCTTAAAAGATCCAACTTACGCCAACCTTCAAAGCATAACTCACGCATACGTTCATCCATTAGATTTTTCATAAATTCTTGTTCACTCATCCCTGTTGCCCATCTCTTATCGTTAGGTAAGGATCCGCCAAAGGCACGTCTGCGAACCGTGTTATTAATCATTTCAATTGCTTCAGGTTGTCTGCCAGTTTTATATAGACATTCAGCATAGCAAAGTATCACGTCGCTGAAACGGATAAATGGGAGGTTTTTTCCGCTATAATAAGAGCTTAAGCCCTGCTCAACTGTTCTGACATCTTCATATTTTTTAACATGCGGATCTACCTCATCACCCCATACGAAACCCGTCATGGAAGGCTGTTTGCCTTCCCAAGTAAAATCGTAACGAATACTTTCGTTTTTACGCATATCGCCATCTTCCCATACACCACCTTCGTGTTGCATCTTATAACAATATTCACTCGGCAAGAGGCCATCAAATCCTGCAAATAAAGCGGTTGCTTCTACCGGTGTCATGCTGGATACCGGTCTAGAGCCCATATCCCACTCAATACTGCTTTGATCGCCGCTTACGTTAGAAAACTGAAAGGCATAAACCATCTCCTTTTTATAGTCTGCTGAATTTTGCTGATGAGCGTCATAGATGGTACTGTAATTAGTAGCTCCGGTACCACCGAAGAAAGGGTTTTTATATACTGCTTCAAATTGCGCTGCCGCTTTGGTATAATCACGAAAACCCGAAGATTCAGGTGCATAGAGGTATAATTTGCCAAGCATGGCTTGTGCAATTGCGCGAGTTGCTCTTCGCAGATCGGTATAATTTGGATCTGCGGGATCGGGTAGATATTGAATGGCTTTCAGTAAATCACGCTCGATAAAACTGTAAACTACTGACAAAGGTTGTCTTTTGCCCCCTAGATCTGCACCGGTAAGAGGAATTGGACCAAACATTTGAACCAATTCAAAATTATTAACAGCACGTAAGAAACAAGCCTCACCTAATCGTAAATTAAATGTCGCATCATTTGTGTCTTCATTAGGTTCTATCACAGAAATAGCTGCAGAAGCACGTGAAACGACTTGGAAACGATTTTTCCAGACGTCAAGTATACCGCCATTTGTACTATTCATGCCATCGAGATAGGTGTCTAAGCCTTTGCGGTTGTTATTATCGCGCCATTGAATGCCGCCAACATTTGCTTCATCTGTACCTATGTACATTTCTATACGATTTTTATGCGCATCACGCCAATCCTTATACAAGCCAAGCATGTATGCGTTTAAATTTTCCTCATTATCGAAAATGGCGTCATCTTGAATCTTTGATTCTGGATCCACTTCTAAAAATTTATTGCAGGAAGCATTAGACAGGCTTAATCCTGCTAGCAAAATGCCTATGAATATTTTATTTTTGTTCATCACTTTTGTTTTAAAGGGTGCATGTCATTGATTAAAAAGATAGGTTTACGCCAATAGTGAAGCTTTTCGTTAATGGATAACCTTCGCCCGCTTCGGGGTCATAACCTTTATAGGGCGTGATTAATAATAAGTTATTTCCAGAAGCATATACGCTTAGATTGCCTAACACCGGATTGATTTTTTTGCTCGGAAAGTTATAGGTAAGATTTAAAGCCGATAGTCGAATAAAAGAAGCATCGAGCATAGCCCAATTCGTAGAGCCGTAGCCAAACCGGTTAAACTTGTTTCCCCGATAGGCCCGAGGTACATCTGTATCGGTGTTTTCGGGAGTCCAGCGGTTCAACTGATCAATACTGGCAGGCCCAAAAGACCCAGTGCCATCCATTAACATATCATATTGCCCATTGAATTTTTTTGCTCCATACGAATAGGTGAATACGGCATTGAGTGAAAGATTTCTGTAAACGAAATTAGTAGTAAGTCCACCATAGAATTTAGGGTCGGATTTTCCAACAATTGCCATGTCATTTTCAGGTGTGATTTTGCCATCACCATCCAAGTCCCGCGGTAAAATATCACCTGGTTTTACTATATAACCGTTGTAGAACGTCATGCCATTAATGCGATTCATATCTGATTGTTGTGCAATTTTCTCTGCTTGAAATGTGTAGAATGAGTTAAGCGATTGTCCTACAAACAAATTGCCATCACGTGACATAATATTGCCACCATTCCATAGCACGTCTACTCCGTTTGCTAATTTTTTGATAGTATTTTTGTCATGTGCGATATTGCCGGATATGCGCCATTTGAAATCTTTAGCATCAATAACCAGTGCATTCAAACTAAACTCAATACCCTTATTTTCCAATTCACCCACATTAGCTATCTGATAATTATATCCGAAGGAAGGCCATAAAGCCATTCTCATCAAAAGATCAGTGTTTCGCATATAAAACACATCACCGGTGAAGGATAACCTGTTGTTTAAGAGGCTTGCATCAAAACCGAAATTATACTGTTTTTGCTTTTCCCATTTTAAACCGGGATTTCCGTAACGGCTGTCTTCCGGCGTAAAACCCACTATCCCATTGGAATAAGCAGCTTGATAGATGGTCATATAAGCATAATTCGGAATATTTTGGTTACCTAATAAACCAAATCCAGCTCTTAACTTTAACTGATTTAGCCAATTTACATCCTTCAGGAAAGACTCTTCATTCATGTTCCAAGCGGCTGAGAGAGAAGGAAAGGTTCCCCATTTGTTCCCCTCGCTAAATTTAGAGCTTCCGTCGCGACGAACGGTGGCCGTTAAAAGATATTTGCCATCATAGGAGTAGTTGATACGGGCGATGACAGAAGCTAGCGTATTCGTAACATAATCCGAGTTGATAGTGTTCATGTCCCGATTGCTGGCCAGCCCCATTCCTTTGTACCCCAATACATCCGTAGGGAAGTTGTATCCATTCATGTCTATTGAATTGGTTCTGGTTTTAGACATGCTTGTACTTAGCAGGCCGAAAATTCGGTTTTTGCCAATTGTTTTTTCATAACTGATAGAATTATCCCATTGCCAATATTCTGTTATCCCACGCCATGACCAACCCTTGCCATTATAGCTATCACGCATGGATTGCCCAATATTACTAGGAATGTAGCTATTATCTTGTTTGTTATAAATGTCGGCTGAGATGGAAGTTCGGATGTTTAAATCCGCAATAGGTTTTGCTTCTACATAATTGGTAGTTAGCACTCTATTGTGAATTTCTTCACTACGAAGCTGCTTAGTAAGAATAGGATTATAATTACCCATTTGTGGCACCCCCTGGAACTCCATGTACAGTCGGTCTGTATCAATGTTTTGTAAAGGATTTGCAGTTAAAGCTGTTGAATAGGCATTTCCATCCAAACGATTTTTATTTCCTCGGGACACGCTGGTGTTAGTCCCTACTTTTAACCAGGGTTTGATTTGTCGCTCGTAGTTGAATCGGCCACTAATCCGGTCATACTTTGATATATCCAGCACGCCTTTATTACTAGAATAAGAAAACCCAAGGAAATAATTAGACTTATCATCCGCTCCCGAAAAGTTTAAGGAGTGGTTCTGCTCTAATCCGGGCCGGGTGATTTCATCCAACCAGTTATTGGTGATATTATTTTGACCGTTATATAATTCTTCTGCTGAGAAGATTGCTCCCGATATATCGGTTTTTGTTAAGAAGTTATCTATATAGGATTGGCGGTCTGCGCCCGGGTTTTCATCGATATAAGCATTTGCATAAGCATCAATACGCAAATCATACGACTGACGGGCATTGAGCATTTTTAATCGGTTTTGATAGTTGCTAATAGAAGCAAACGCACTGTAGCTTATTTTGCCTTCGCCCTGTTGACCTTTTTTGGTAGTGATTACAATTACTCCGTTAGAAGCTTTTGAACCATATAAAGCCGCTGATGAGGCGTCTTTCAATACATCAATGGATGCGATGTCATCTGGATTAATCATCCGGATACCTTC
The DNA here is from genome assembly GCA_035565175.1 of Pseudosphingobacterium sp. Classification (GTDB taxonomy): domain Bacteria; phylum Bacteroidota; class Bacteroidia; order Sphingobacteriales; family Sphingobacteriaceae; genus Olivibacter. The sequence goes on along the minus strand of DATMSZ010000513.1, from coordinate 15,362 downwards.
TTCTGCTACAATACCATCAATTACATAAACCGGATTAGTACCATAAGAAATTGAATTTGTTCCGCGCACTTTAATGGTTACATCTTCACCGGGAGTAGCGTTAGATCGTGCAATATATAGGCCCGGAACCTTTCCTTGCATAGCTGTAGTGAGGTCTGTTGTTGGTATTTCTTGTAATTGCTTAGCGGAAATATTTCCTATCGCACCGGTTAGGTCGCTCTTTTTTATACGCGTACCTACTACAACCACGTCTTCCAATTCAAAACCTTGCGATTGGAGGCGGATATTCAACACTGTACCATTTACAGGTAGTTCAACGGTTTTATACCCTATATAAGAAATCACTAAGATACCTCCAATAGGGCTATGGATTGTATATCTCCCGCTTGCATTAGATACCGTTCCCGTATTTGTTCCTTTCACTTTGATCGATACTCCGGGTAAGGTTTCATTTGTTAGGCTATCGTTTATTGCTCCAGTGACTATTACCTCTTGCGCGTGAGCAGACGAAGAGTAAAGTATAAATATAACTAAGAAGGCAGCTGCTGTCTTCAGTTTCGGAAAATGGATGTCAAGGAATCTATCCATTCTTTTTTTAATAGAAATCATGTTTACAGGTTTAATAATTTGATGAATAAGTTATAATCAGTTGGGTTTGTTGTTACGCAAAAACGAAGGTCAAGATGAGCTGAACATAATGAAAGCTTTTAGTTAATTTATCATCGGCTAGGGTATTCTATTCTGTACTAGTCTATGCTAGTTATGCAAAATTATAAATAAATGCGACAAAAAGAAATTTTTAAGAAATATATGATGTGAATTGAATCGGTGAGTACTTTATGGATCGATCGTAAATTTAGGGGATTGCGGAAATAATCTTCTCTTTTTGACGTGAATTTGATGACTAGTGCTTGCTATTGCGATCCCGGGGGCTAACAGAGGCGGGCTTTATGCAGAACGAAGCGTTATTACGAGCAGGATCAACAAAGAGGTAACTGCTTATTGGATATATAAGAAGTGGTGTGTTAAACCGGTATTTGCTTCGGATAGGGCAAAAAAAAACCTCACTTTGGGGAAGTGAGGTAAAACTACTGTTTTTTTAATCAACCTAACCTAATGTGCTAAATGCCTAATGGATATAAAAACTTAATACGAATTAAAGGCTTTTTAATAAAAGAAAAGAGAAATTTACACCGAATGGTGTTTTCCTTACACAAAACTATGTTTTTGGTGGAAATTAGGTCAATATTAGTTAAATTGGGGTTAAGCGTTTGTACGACAATTTTATGCGATATCGTGAATTACATATGTTTTTTGATTCTTTTTCTTTCTTTACGTTTTTCCTTTCAAAGTTTTATACTTTCGTTGTATTTCGTTATTGCGGCTGCGTGTTGATGTGTGAGCTGATCTGAGGGCTCTATCGGTTAATTACTAGGTTGTTGTTGAGATTTTAGTAGAGTTTAATGCGTCAAGAATTATTAGTGACTGAGGGTTTGATGCTTTTTTTATATTTACACTTATTAATAGATGTATTTAACCAGTGATAATGGATGGCAATGAAATAAAGGTTGATTTGGTGATTATTGCTTGCTCGGCAGGGGGAATGTTCGTTTTAATAGATTTGTTAGAATCACTTAAAGCAGACGTTGGATTCGCTGTGCTGGTGGTAGTACATAGAAGCGATAAATTTCAGAGTTCATTAGAAGAAATGGCGCAACAGAAATGCAAATTACGCGTAAAACAGGCTGAAGAAAAGGAGCGTATTGAGCCTGGTACAGTATATTTTGCACCTGGCGGATACCACCTATTAATAGAGAAAGACAAAACTATTTCTTTAGATGTTTCTGAACCTGTTAATTTTTGTCGTCCGTCAATTGATGTGACGATGCAGAGCGCAGTTGAAATATATCAAGATCATATCGTAGCCATATTATTGTCGGGAGCCAATAAAGATGGGGCGGAAGGTATAAGAGCCGTGTATAAATCTGGCGGTATCACCTTGGTACAACATCCTTCTTTAGCGGAGGTTGATGTTATGCCGCGAGCAGCAATAGCCACTGATGCTGTCGTTTCAGTACTTTCTGATGACCAACTAAAGGCTTATTGCCTGAGCTTGTCGTAATTTTGAAAATTAATCTTCGTATAATCAGTAGATTATGACTTTTTGGTTAATTTGTTTAAAAAATATTTGGAGGGAATAGCATAATGTGTTAGTTTTGCAGTCCAAAATAACACTAAGTACTGCGGAAGTGGCGTAATTGGTAGCCGCACCAGACTTAGGATCTGGCGCCGAGAGGCGTGGGGGTTCGAGTCCCTTCTTCCGCACTTGATTCCTCCCGACAACATCGGGGGGAATTTTTGTATTAAGCATATTAAAACGCAACTAATGAACATTTCACAGGAGAAAGTAAACGACCTGAACGCAGTTATCAAAGTAGATATTACCCCTGCAGATTACACGGAAAGTGTAAATAAAGCAATAAAGGAACAAGCTAAAAAAGCAAAGCTTCCTGGTTTCCGCCCTGGAATGGTGCCAACGTCGCACATTAAGAAGACATATGGTAAAGCCATCCTTTTTGATGAAGTAAACCGCTTGGTTAGCGATAGTTTAAATACCTATCTGACAGAGAATAAAATTGAAGTATTAGGGCAACCTTTGCCAAAAGAGGGAACTACTGACGATTACAAGTGGGATTTTAATGATGAGTTTAAATTTCAATATGAAATCGGTTTAGCTCCAGCTTTCGAAGTTCCGTTCAGCGAGAAAGATAAGGTGACTCAATATGATATTAAGGTTGATGAGGAAACACTCGCTTCAAGGATCAAAAACCTTCGTAAAAGCTATGGTAAAATGACTAATCCTGAGGTATCGGAAGATGGAGACGTATTGTATAGTACGCTTACACAAGTAGATAAAGATGGAAATGTATTGGAAGGCGGTATTGAAAACACGGCTTCTGTACGCACGGACTTAGTGAATGATAAGAAGATTAAGAAGTCGTTGATTGGCCTGAAGAAAGAAGATGAAGTAAAACTTGATCTTAAAAAAGCTTTCGATAGCGAAGCTGCAGCGAGAATATTAAACATTACCCAAGAAGAGGTAGATGCTTTAACTGAGCCTAATTTTAAGTTGGTTGTAAAAAACGTAAATCGTTTAGAAGAAGCCGATTTAAATGAAGAGCTGTTCAATAAGTTGTTTGGCGAGGGAGAAGTTAAAACGGAAGAAGAATTTAGGGCACGTGTTAGTTCAGAGGTAGAAGCCATGCTGGTACAAAATGCCGATCAACGTTTGCAAAATGATCTTTACAATTTGGGAATGGAAAAAGTAAATGTGGAATTTCCAGATGAGTTCCTGAAACGTTGGTTAAAAGCAACCAACGAAAAATTAACAGACGAAGAACTTGCAGAAGGGTACGAAGATTTTGTAAAGAATCTTAAGTGGACACTTATTGAGAACAAAATTATTACCGAGAACAAGCTTGAGATTAAATACGACGAAGTTTTTAAATTAGCAAAAGAGCGTATTGCTGCACAGTTTAAGATGTACAGCCCTGAGCCTATAGGAGAGGAGCAGCTAGCACAATATACTGTTCAGTTTTTGCAAGATAAAGAACAAGCAAATAGACTTTTTGAAGAAGTAAAGGCTTTAAAGGTTTTTGATTATCTTAAAGGTATTGTGAAACTGACAAAAAAGGAAATTGATTACAATAAATTTCTTGAGCTTAAATAGCTAAATAACTAATACACAAAGGCCATGCTTCAGTAAGCATGGCTTTTGTGTTTGTAAAGAATGTCAGCTATTTCTATGAAATTAAGGCATTCTGTCAGTTAATTATTGATAACAGTGTGAAATTGTGCCTTGGCGTATTCTTTGAGAGGACTGTGTAAAAAGTTTATCAGCACGAGCTATCATTATAGATTTCTAGAATTAATCTTATATATTAGCTATGCAAAAAAGCAATGAATATGAATATAGATAAAAATGAATTTAGAAAATACGCTGTTAAGCATCATGGTATAGGAAGTCAACATGTAGATGGCTTTATTAATCGGGTGGAGAATCAAATGCCCGTGTCTCTTACACCATATATTATTGAAGAACGTCAGTTAAATGTGGCACAAATGGATGTGTTCTCCCGTTTAATGATGGACCGGATTATCTTTTTAGGAGATGCTGTGACAGACCAGGTTGCAAACATTATCCAAGCACAATTGTTGTTCTTGCAATCTGCAGATGCCCATCGCGACATTCAGATTTACATAAATTCACCAGGAGGAAGCGTTTATGCAGGTTTGGGTATTTATGATACGATGCAATATATAACACCAGATGTGGCTACAATCTGTACAGGTATGGCGGCGTCAATGGGTGCTGTACTTTTAGTTGCGGGAGCAAAGGGCAAGCGTGCGGCGTTAAAACATTCACGTGTGATGATCCATCAGCCTTCAGGAGGTGCGCAAGGTGTGGCAGCCGATATGGAGATCAACCTTCGAGAAATGCTGAAATTAAAGAAAGAATTATATCAAATAATCGCTGATCATTCAGGTCAATCTTATGACTGGGTTGAGAAAGCATCAGATCGCGATTTTTGGATGACTTCATCGGAAGCCAAAGAAAATGGTATGATAGATGAAGTTCTAACAGGAAAGAAAGATAAATAAAATGGCAAAGAATCCAAGGGAAGTAACTTGCTCGTTCTGTGGTTTACGAAAATCGGAAACACTGATGCTCATTGCTGGCAATGACGCACATATATGTGACCGATGTGTGGCTCAAGCAAATGAGATCTTAGCGGAAGAGTTAACACTTCGTAAAAATAAAAGTGTACAAGCGGCACTCAAATTGTTAAAGCCAGCAGAGATAAAAGCACATCTTGATCAATATGTAATTGGTCAGGATGACGCCAAGAAGGTATTGTCTGTAGCCGTTTATAATCATTATAAGAGGCTTAACCAGAAGGTAGAGAAAGACGAGATAGAAATAGAGAAGTCCAATATTATAATGGTTGGTGAAACAGGGACAGGGAAGACCCTATTGGCAAAAACTATTGCCAAAGTGCTTAACGTACCTTTTTGTATTTGCGATGCCACGGTTTTAACGGAAGCAGGTTACGTGGGGGAAGATGTAGAAAGTATTCTTACCAGGCTGTTACAAGCTGCCGATTATGATGTGACTTCTGCCGAGAGGGGAATTATTTACATCGATGAGATTGATAAAATTGCACGTAAAAGCGACAACCCTTCTATCACCAGAGATGTTTCAGGAGAAGGAGTACAGCAGGCCTTGTTAAAAATTTTAGAAGGAACTGTCGTTAATGTTCCGCCTCAAGGTGGTCGTAAACATCCTGATCAAAAAATGATAGCGGTCAATACGAGCAATATCTTGTTTATTTGCGGAGGTGCTTTTGACGGGATACAGAAAAAGATAGCGAACCGGATGCGGGCGCAGACGGTAGGCTATAAAATGAAGCAAGATCATGCGGATATAGATTTAGAAAATTTGTATAAATATATCACGCCGCAAGATTTAAAAGCTTTTGGACTGATACCAGAATTAATAGGTCGTTTACCGGTTATTACTTATTTAAATCCGCTGGATAGACAAGCGCTATTGAATATCCTAACTGAACCAAAAAATGCTCTTATTAAGCAATATCAGAAATTATTTGACTATGAGCATATAAAGCTTCAGTTTCACCCTGAAGTTTTTGAATTCATTGTAGATAAGGCTAACGAGTTCAAATTGGGAGCGAGAGGCTTGAGGGCGATTTGTGAGGCGATTATGTTAGATGCAATGTTTGAGATTCCCTCGCATGAGAAAGACGATGGAGGTGAATTGTATATTAATTTAGATTACGCGAAACAGAAATTCGAGAAATCAGATCTCAAAAAGCTTCATGCAGCTTAAGAAGAATCCCCCGCAAAAAACGGGGGATTTTTTGTATATTGTTGATTCGTTAAATAGTAGTTAAATGGCTGAATAGTCAAATAGTGATTAGTAATTAAAATAACTAACAAAAAAGAACGGTTATCTTGATACTTATGTCTTGCTACTTACGTCTTAAGTGGTTAAATAGTTAAGTTGTAAAAGTAGTATATTCAACTATATCACCTAAAAATAGAACTATGGCAAAAAAAATAAAAGAAGTGGAGTCGCCTGTTAAAACTGGACTTAAAAATAAAGAAGACATTGTTAAAAATTGGTTGCCAAGATACACGGGCAGGCCATTAGAAGAGTTTGGCGAATATATATTGCTAACAAATTTTTCGCACTATTTAAAGTTATTCTCTGAATGGCATGAAAATGCTCCAATATACGGTTTGGATAAGCCTATGCAAAGCGTTACTGCCGCAGGTATCACCATCATTAATTTTGGTATGGGAAGTCCTGTGGCGGCAACGATTATGGATCTTCTATCGGCAATTCAACCGAAGGCTGCCTTATTCTTGGGAAAAGCAGGTGGACTAAAAAAGAAGAATAACATCGGCGATTTGGTGCTACCAATAGCCGCTATACGAGGAGAAGGAACTTCTAATGATTATCTCCATCCAGAAGTGCCGGCTTTACCGGCTTTCGCACTGCAAAAAGCAATTTCGACTACTATAAGAGATTATAGCTTAGATTATTGGACCGGTACTGTTTATACTACCAACAGAAGAGTTTGGGAACATGATAAAGAATTTAAGAAATACATTAAATCTTTACGCGCGATGGCAATCGATATGGAAACGGCTACGATTTTTACGGTGGGTTTCGCAAACAAAATTCCCACAGGGGCTTTATTATTGATATCCGACCAACCGATGATTCCAGAAGGTGTGAAAACGCAAGAGAGCGATTCTTCCGTAACAACAAATTTTGTAGAAACGCATTTGAAAATTGGTATCGATTCGTTGAAACAGTTGATTAATAACGGTTTGACTGTTAAACATTTGAAGTTTTGACCCTTGATGTTGCGGAGAAGAATTGCATTATAGAAGCAATTTACATATGTTTGTATTTAATCTATAAAATTTGTAGAGAATGTGGTATAACAATATATTAGAAACGATTGGAAATACTCCTTTAGTTAAATTAAATAATCTAACCAAAGGTATGGAGGCGACTGTGCTGGCGAAAATAGAAACAACCAATCCTGGTAACTCTATCAAAGACAGGATGGCAGTGAAGATGATCGAGGATGCAGAACAATCGGGATTATTAAAACCAGGCGGAACAATTATAGAGGGGACCTCCGGTAATACGGGCATGGGCTTAGCAATGGCTGCGGTAATCAAAGGCTATAAATGTATTTTTACTACCACAGATAAACAGTCAAAAGAGAAAATCGATGCGTTAAGAGCTTTTGGTGCAGAGGTGATTGTTTGCCCTACAAATGTAGAACCTGAAGATCCCAGATCTTATTATTCTGTGTCGAGTCGTTTAGAAAGAGAAGTTCCAAATGCTTGGAAGCCCAATCAATATGATAATTTATCAAATACCCAGGCACATTACGAGCAAACGGGACCTGAAATATGGGAGCAGACAGAAGGTAAGATTACTCATTTAATAGTGGGGGTAGGTACCGGAGGTACAATAAGTGGTGTCGGTAAATATCTGAAGGAAAGAAATCCGGCTATTAAGATATGGGGAATAGATTCCTATGGATCTGTTTTTAAAAAATATAAGGAGACAGGTGAATTTGACAAAAACGAAATATATCCTTATATAACAGAAGGAATAGGCGAAGACTTTTTACCAAAGAATGTAGATTTTGATGTAATCGATCATTTTGAAAAAGTAACCGACAAGGATGCTGCGCTCATGACGCGCGAAATTGCCAGAAAAGAGGGGATATTTGTAGGTAATTCTGCAGGAGCTGCTGTAGCTGGACTGTTACAGATGAAAGACAAATTAAAAGCTGAGGATCTGGTAGTCATTATTTTTCATGATCATGGCTCCCGTTATATGGGTAAAATGTTTAACGAAGATTGGTTACGTGAGCGGGGTTTCTTAAAAGATAGGAAGTTAAATGCGGAACGGGTCTTAAGTTTACGAGGGCAGCAAGATATCGTGACGATAGATTGTGAACAGTCTGTTATGGAAACATTTAATACCATGAAGACGCTCAATATTTCGCAGATTCCGGTTACACAGCAAGGTAAAGTGGTAGGAAAAGTGACCGAAGCAGATATACTAAATGCATTGTTAGAAAGCCCAAGTGTAAAATCTGGCAAAGTGTTAAATATCATGACCGCCCCTTTTCCTTTTGTCGACCTTAATACATCGATCGATCGACTTTCTTCCCTGATTAATAAAGATAATAATGCGGTATTGGTGGAAGATGGAGATGGGAAGTTAGAAATAATAACCCAATATGATATTATAAATGCCATATCGGGTTAAGAAATAACAAAGGTAAAAGGCTCTTTTTTTTACTTTTACCTTTGTTGAGCAATGCTAAATTTTATTAGCTACTAAATGAATTTTAAAATTAATCTCTTTGCTTATTAAATCATCTGCTTTACCTGCGTAAGTAAGCCCCCAATCTTCCCGTGCAATATTGAAGTCGGCTTTACCATCAAATTTGCTTGCAGTAGACTCTGTAACATCTGTAATGAAACTGATGTTCTTGCTTACACCACGTATCGTTAGATTTCCTGCAATGTTTAATTTATTAGGACCTTCGGGAGTAACTTTAGTTATGGCGAAGGAAGCCTCAGGAAATTTCTCTACATCAAAGAAGTCGGCCGACTTTAAATGCCCCTCCAACTTTCCTTTGAATTCTCCTTCTAAATCTTTGTTTTCCAGGTTTTTAACATCGATAGTGAATTCTCCTCCACTCAGCGTGTCATTTTGAATAAATAATTTTCCACTATTAATTTTTACGATACCGTGGTGACTACCAGTTACTTTCGTGCCTTCCCATTTTACTTCTGATTGAGTGGTGTCTACCGCAAGTTCTACGCCGGTTGCTTCGCTTAGTGCAGCTGCCTCCGAGGCATCGGCCTTTTTTCCTTCTGGATTTCCCGCGCAAGAGGCTAACATCAATGCCGCTGCACTAAATAGAATAGAGATTTTTTTCATTTCTTTTGTTTTTAATTTTCTTAACGTAATATTATTTCATTTACAATAAATGGTTAAACATTTATTTTACAAATAAAGGTAAGAAAACTAATCTACACAATGGCTCAATTATTATTGACAGAAAAATGATAGTCTCATTGCATGTTAGTTATTTGTTATTAGTCACAAAGGGCGTATGAATTTTTGATTAATATCAGGCGTTAATGTAAGGGCTTGCCTTCAATTCTCCTTATCTGTGCTCCCAAAGCTAATAAGCGCTCGTCTATGTGTTGGTATCCCCTTTCAATTTGCTCAATATTATAAATAACTGATCTTCCCTGAGCAGACAATGCTGCTATTAATAGCGAAACACCGGCACGTATATCTGGAGATGTCATCTCTATACCTTTTAATTTAAATGCATTGTTCAAGCCTATCACTGTCGCGCGATGTGGATCGCATAAAATTATCTGTGCTCCCATATCTATCAATTTATCCACAAAAAAGAGCCTGCTCTCGAACATTTTTTGATGAATTAATACATTGCCTTTCGCTTGGGTTGCTACCACTAATACGATGCTTAACAAATCGGGGGTAAAACCTGGCCAAGGTGCGTCAGATATCGTTAAAATAGAGCCGTCAATAAAGGTTTCAATTTCGTAAGAATCTTGAGCTGGGATATAGATGTCATCCCCTCTACGCTCAAGCTTAATGCCTAATCTCGAAAATACAGTGGGGATGATACCCAACTCTTCAAAATGAACATCTTTTATTGTGATCTCGGAGCCGGTCATAGCTGCTAACCCAATGAAGGAACCAATTTCAATCATGTCGGGCAGCATGCGGTGTGTTGTGCCATTTAAGCTTTCAACCCCTTCTATTGTAAGCAGATTAGAACCGATGCCTGAAATATTGGCACCCATTCTATTAAGCATCTTGCACAGCTGTTGTAAGTAAGGTTCACAAGCTGCATTGTATATAGTGGTTGTTCCTTTCGCTAAAACGGCTGCCATAACAATATTGGCCGTTCCGGTTACCGAAGCTTCATCTAATAGAATATACGTTCCCTTTAAATTGGTCGCATCTACCTGAAAGAAATGGTTGTCTGCATCGTAGTTAAATTTAGCACCTAATTTCTCAAAACCTATGAAATGTGTGTCTAGGCGTCTTCGACCAATTTTATCTCCCCCCGGTTTTGGAATAGCTGCTTTACCGAATCGGGCAAGTAAGGGGCCAACAATCATAATTGAACCGCGTAAACTGCCCCCTTTTGTTTTGAATTCGGCTGATTGAAAATAGTCAATATTGATATCTTTGGCTTCGAAAGTATAGGTGTCTTTATCCAAACGTACTACGTTTACACCCAGTTCGATTAATAGCTCAATTAACTTATTAACATCTTTAATATCAGGGATATTACTAACAGTCATTTTTTCTGAGGTTAATAAAACCGCAGAAAGTATTTGCAAGGCCTCATTTTTTGCCCCTTGTGGAACAATCTCTCCCTTTAATTTTTTGCCACCGTAAATTTCAAACGCGTTCATTTAAATCTAATTGCTTAAAAATTAAACCGGCCTTTATCATGTAACGTTCTACGAGAACATTAGAGGATAAGGCCGGCTGATAATGCTATTTATTGATTTGGCTTAGTAGCGCTTCATGCGCTTTTTACCTTGATTGTTATTTTGGCTTTTATGTTGGCGGCTCTTTTGACCTCCACCATTATTGCTATGTTGTTGACTTGTATTTGTACTGCTCTTCGGGCGATTTCCCGGAGGAGGTGTTTTAAAGTCAAGCTTCGTTAGATTTATATCCTCATCTAACTCTAGTTGTCCATTAGAGAGTTCCTTTAGGTCATCAAGGATGTGGTCATCAGTCACTGAATCCTTATTCCACGTAACATAAGCCATTTTCATAAAATTGGCCATTGATTGAACCATGGCTTTTTTACGGTCGGCATCTTCTATTTTCTTAGCCCTTTCAATCATCAACTCAATAATGAATCCATAATGTTTATACTTTATGCGATGTTGAGGATAATTTAATGTCTCTGGTTTGGCATGTATTGCTCCGGGAGTTGGTTTAGGGTAGGGGGAGTCCACATCAATCTGAAAGTCTGAGATGATGTGAAGATGATCCCATAATTTATGCTTGAAGTCGGTTACATCTCTCAAGTGCGGATTTAAAAATCCCATTAAATCGATCACCACCTGAGCATGTCGGTTACGTTCCTCACGTGTTGGGAGGGTACAAATATAGGCAACCATATTTTGTACATTACGACCGTACTCCGCTAAGATTAGTTTTTTTCGGGTGCTATTATAGTCGAATTCCATATTTTTAATAAGCTAATAAGCTAATTAGCCAATTGGCTAATTAACGATTCTAAGTTTTGCAAATTTAAGCAACAATTGCTTCTGTCCTAATTCTTTGAAGAAAATAGTTGCTTTTATTTCTGGTTTTGTTCCTTCTAAGTTAATTACCTTGCCAAATCCAAATCTTTCATGCTCTACTTCCATGCCAACTTGCAAGTTGCTAGTATCGGAGGGCACAAAGCCAGGGGTTGGTTGATGGGCTTTCGGAAGAATAGAAGTGGTTTTTGGTATTACCTTTGGTTTGGGTTTTGTGAAAACATCTTGTGATTGCGACCAATTGCTACGTTCCTTTGTAAACGGATCATTTGCATTTGACTTCATAGCTGGTGCTTTAAAATCAAGTGCTAAGTATCGTGGGTCTATTTCATCAATGAACCTACTGGGCTCACAGTTATTAAGTGTTCCCCAACGATATCGCGAAGTTGCATAGGATAAGGTAAGTTTTTTTTCTGCTCTGGTAATGGCCACATAAAACAATCTTCTCTCTTCCTCCAATTCAGTGCGCGAATTTAAAGACATTTGCGAAGGAAATAAATTCTCTTCCAGACCAACGATATAAACCTGCGAAAACTCCAATCCCTTTGACGAGTGGATTGTCATTAATGACACTGTATCTGCGTTCGGATTTTTATCATTATCATCATTGGTTAAAAGAGCGATGTCTTGCATAAAAACATCTAATCCTTTTTCCTCTATATCTTCTCTTTCACTAAATTCTTTAATACCATTTAACAGTTCTTGTATATTTTCGTATCTGTTCAATCCTTCTACGGACTTATCCTCATAGAGATCTTTTAAAAGACCCGAATGCTGCGCAATATGTAATGCCACATCGTAAGCATTATTGTTTTTAGCTAAAACCTGAAAGCTCTGAATAAGTGATCCAAAAGGATAAACGACAGCGGCGGTTCTACTATCTAAAAAGTTCTGCGGATTTGTGATTACATTCCACGTGCTTGTTTGCTGTTGATCGGCGGCAATAAAAATCCGTTCGATTGAAGTGTCTCCTATGCCGCGCCGAGGATAGTTGATTACCCGCTTCAAAGCCTCTTCATCATTGGGATTAAAGGTTAATCTGAAATAAGCAATTAAATCTTTTATTTCTTTTCTTTGGTAAAAAGAAGTACCACCATAAATTTTATAAGGGACATTTAACTTTCTGAGTGCTTCCTCCATCGCACGGGATTGTGCGTTGGTGCGATAAAGGATTGCGAAGTTTTTGAAATTTAAGGAATGAAGCGAACGATCCTGTAAAATACTTTCGGCTACCATTTTACCTTCTTCATTGTCACTAAATGCCCGTACAACGTTTATTTTGTCGCCTATTTCATTTTCAGAAAAGACCTCCTTCTTAAGTTGACTTTTGTTATTTGAAATGATACTGTTCGCTGCGTTAACGATGTTTTGCGTTGATCGGTAATTTTGCTCTAGCTTAAAGACGTTCAAATCAGGGTAATCTTTCTCGAAATTTAGAATGTTTTGAATATTAGCCCCTCTAAAAGCATAGATACTCTGCGCATCGTCTCCTACAACACAAATATTTTCGTTGATAGCTGCTAATCGCTTTACAATCAGGTATTGAGAGAAGTTCGTATCCTGATACTCATCCACCATCAGGTATTTAAATTTAGTTTGATATTTATAAAGCACCTCTGGATGGTCTTTTAACAAAACATTTGTTTTAAAAAGCAGGTCATCAAAATCCATTGCTCCCGCTTTATAACATCGTTGGGCATAGGTTTGATAAATTTGTGCCATATTGCCACGGCCTCCTGATTGATCTTCCGCTTGTATCTGTGCATTTTTTTGATATTCAGCTGCAGAGATAAGATTATTTTTAGCAGAAGAAATGCGGTTATAGACAAAATTCGCATTATAAAGCTTATCATCCAGCTGCATTTCCTTCAGAATGGAACGGATCAAGCTCTTGCTGTCATCAGTATCATAAATTGTGAAGTTGCTAGGATAACCAATATGATGCGCCTCTACCCGCAGAATTTTAGCGAAAACAGAGTGAAAGGTTCCCATCCAAATATTTTTAGCCTCATTTCCAACAACCTTTGTAATACGTTCGCGCATTTCTTTGGCCGCTTTGTTGGTAAACGTTAATACTAAGATGTTAAAAGGGTCAATTCCTTTTTGTATGAGATGGGCTACCCGGTAAGTAATTACCCTTGTTTTTCCCGATCCGGCGCCTGCAACAATCATTACAGGTCCCTCTGTTTGTTCTACTGCTGCCCTTTGTGATAGGTTAAGTCCTTGTAAATAATCCAAAATGTCCTCGCTATTTTTTATTGGATAATGTGCTATTTTAATTTTTTTGCTTAAAAATGCTTTTTTCTGTTTATAAAAAACATGCTAATAAGAGTCATCTGCAACCAGTGGCATTGGTCAAGCTCCATGCAGAGAGGCCCTTGATGACAAGCATTCATGAGAAAGTCCTAAAAAAATATTAAGGTCCCACGAAATATAAGAGGCAAAGATACAAAATAGATGCGAGAGGTTTATGAGTTGATAGACGATTTTGTATGAAAATAATTTGGTATGGCCTAAATGTTAAAATTGCAGGGATAATATGGAACTTGTTTTTTTAATTTTGTATTTTCAGCCCATCAATTTGCTGGAATTATGACAAAAATAATATTCTCTTTGTTGGGTTTAGGTCTTCTCTTAACTGTAGGATGCGTATGGAATCCAAATGCTAAAGCCCAAAGTAACTCGGAAAGAGAATGGGTATCTCTTTTTAACGGAAAAGATATGAACGACTGGATGGTGAAAATTCATCACCATGAATTTGGAGACAATTATGGGAACACCTTTCGTGTAAAGGACAGTGTCATCCAGGTGAGGTACGACCAATATGATGATTTCAATGATCAATTTGGGCATTTATATTATAAAATTCCTTATGCCTATTATCATCTCAAACTAGAATATCGTTTCGTTGGCGAACTACAAAAAGGTGCCCCCTCATATACTTTACGTAATAGTGGTGTGATGTTCCATTCACAAGACCCACGTACAATGCCGAAAGAGCAAGACTGGCCCATTTCCGTTGAAATGCAGTTCCTAGGCGGTTTGGGAGACGGGAAACCTCGACCAACAGGAAATATGTGCTCACCTGGAACAAATGTGGTGTATAAGGGAAAAATTGCCGACTCGCACTGCCTTAATTCTACGTCAAAAACTTACGATGGAGACCGCTGGGTTAGCGCTGAACTAATTGTGTTGGGGGATTCCCTGATAACACATATCATTGAAGGCGATACCGTTCTGCAATACGCTAAACCACAAATTGGCGGAGATGTAGCAAACGGTTATGACCCTAAGATCAAAATAGACGGTAAATTGTTAAAAAGTGGATATATTGCCTTGCAAAGCGAGGGACAGCCAGTCGATTTTCGTAATATTAAAATTAAAGATCTTTCATCGATTTACTAAAGAACTAAATATTGTATGCTAGAATTATATCCTTTTAACGTTCGTGTATACGGTTTGCTTATTAATGAGCAAAACGAAATATTGATCAGTGATGAGCAGGAATATGGCAAACAGTTCAGTAAATTTCCCGGAGGCGGGCTGGAACATGGAGAAGGTTTACGGGATGGCTTAAAACGAGAATATATGGAAGAATGTTCTGTAGAAGTTGATGTGTTAGAACATATTTATACAACTGATTTTTATGAGCATTCTTATTTTAATAACAGCCAGATTATTTCCATTTATTACAGAGTTAAAAATATAACACCTTTAAATTTACCTTTTAAAACAATTGCTTTTGATTTCGATGAAGTGGAAGGGGAGCTGTTTCAATCATTTAGATTGATCAAATTAAGTAATTTACGACAAGAAGATCTAACATTTAAAACGGATCGTATCGCCTTTGAAGAATTTTTAAAACAAAACGATTTAGCAACTACGAAATAGCGAAAACATATAAC
>DATMSZ010000512.1:0-10533 GCA_035565175.1 Pseudosphingobacterium sp. | reverse complement strand
TAACTGTTGAAGATAATATCGTAGTAGCAAAGAATATAACATCCATAGCTGCGGACACAACAAAAAATATTTTATATGTAAATGCGGCTGCTATCTACGGCAGCGGTTCAGAACCAACTTCACCCTCCAAACTTTATGTAGTTAACACGGCAAATAAGCAAATTACACCGATGACTTTTGGTGCGGAAGAAATAGAAGTTTTGTCATTTTTAAAACGAGCTATTTTGATAAGTCGTAACTATAATAATAATAGTAATGGTAATGGTCAACTTCTTGTAATGAATACAGATAATCAGACAGTTCAACTTTTTAGCTCATCGACTTCAATCACCAACGCATACAGTTTAAATTTCATCCCCGAGGTCCCCGCTCTATTCGTAGGAGACGCTGATAATTATGTTAACAAAGGAAAAATGAATATCTTTAATTTTGATATTTACACTGGAGCATTTAGTAATGGTTTCGCGGTAAACGTTGGCGTTAGCCCGAAGGCATTTGCGGTAAGCCATAGTTCAAAAAAATAGATTTTATTCATATAAATTCTAATCCCAGTCTAATTATGACTGGGATTTTTTGTTTATACAGTCCCGAACCGTTGCCCATCTCTTCCCAATTTCCTATCTTCGTCTCCCATGCAACAATCTATCAATGTCGGTTTAATTGGCTTTGGGATGGCCGGACAGGTTTTCCATGCCCCACTTATCACTTCGGTACAAGGTCTTCGTCTTCATAAAGTATACGCTCGTAGAGCAGAACAGCAAACGCTTCTTCAAGCAAAATATCCAGACACCGTCATCAGTACAACGGTAGGTGATATCCTAAACGATCCACAGATCGATTTAGTGGTGATTGCTACTTCAAATGATGTGCATTTTGGTCTTACAAGGGAAGCCCTTTTAGCCGGTAAACACGTCGTGGTAGAAAAACCTTTCACCAATACTGTTGCCGAAGCGGATGAATTGATCGCCTTAGCTAAAGAGCAAAAGAAAGTATTATCAGTTTTCCATAGTGCTCGCTGGCACAGCGATTACCTGACAGTAAAAGATATTATAGCAAGCGGCGAACTTGGTCGACTAGTAACCCTGGAAATTCGCTACGATCGTTTCCGTAATTACCTAAGACCAAATGCTTGGCGAGAGCATGACCTTCCTGGTTCGGGTATTTTCTTTGACCTTGGAGCCCATTTGATCGACCAGAGCCTGCAACTATTTGGAAAGCCTCAAGGTATCTTTGCTTACCTCCGAAAAATGCGTGAAGGGGTAGGAGCTGTCGACGACTTTGAAACAATACTTCTTTACCCAGGATTGAAGGTGTCGCTCAAAGGAAGTATGCTCATCAAAGAACCGACTCCGCGCTATGCCTTATATGGCACGGAAGGTGCTTTTGTTAAGCAGGGAGTCGATCCGCAAGAGGCAGCACTGAAAGAGGGGAAAACACCGCTCAATACAGAAAATTGGGGACAAGAACCGGAAGATATTTGGGGGATACTCAATACCACTAGCGAAAGCCCCGATGCAAGAAGAGCAATCCCTAGTAAAAGGGGTAACTATCCTGCTTATTATGAAAATATAAGAGATGTCATAAATGGATCGGCAGAGTTGATCGTAAAGCCTGAAGAGGCAAGAGACGTTATTCAGTTATTAGTATTAGGTGAACAAAGTTCACTGGAAAAAAGAATAGTGGAGCTTTCATGATATACGATGCTGTCATAGTAGGGGGCGGTGCCTGTGGTTTAATGTGTGCGGTACAGGCGGGTTATCTTGGAAAAAAAGTATTGGTATTAGAAAAGAATGAGAAAGCGGGGGCTAAAATACTGATCTCGGGTGGTGGTCGTTGCAACTACACCAATCTCTATGCAAGCCCTACTAACTTCCTCTCGCAAAATGAACATTTTTGTACTGCTACCCTCGCTCGGTGGACCGTAGAAGACACCATTAATTTTTTCGAGACAAACGGTATTTTTGGCCAGGAGAAAACATTGGGTCAATTGTTTCCAACCAGCAACAAAGCGAAAGATGTTGTTACGGTGTTTGAGCGTTTAATGAAGGAATTAGGACAAGATCTGCTATTGAACAGTGAGGTGACAGCCATCTCTCAAGAGGAGAGCCAATTGTTTACCGTACACTATAAGCACCTGCATCGGCAAGAGACTATTCAATCAAAAACGGTCGTCATGGCCAGCGGGGGTCTGCCCATCGCAAAAATGGGGGCGAGCGACTTCTCGCTCAAAATAGCAAAGCAATTTGGCTTGAGAGTTGTGCCAACTGCTCCTGCATTGGTTCCACTAACCATTACCGGAAAGGACGCTGAATGGTTCGGCGCTTTAGCTGGCAACAGCGTTTTCTGTAGGGTTTCTAATGAAAAGATTAGTTTTGAGGAAAATATATTGTTCACGCATTGGGGACTGAGTGGCCCTGCAATCCTACAGATCTCCTCTTACTGGCAACCGGGAGAAAGTATCACGCTAAACCTCTTACCCCAACAGAACATTACAGCTATTATTCAAGCGGAAAGATTACAAGGAGGGAAGCGACTTTTATTGCATGTCCTGCAAGATCTTTTCACAAGGAAGTTTGCAGAAGCGCTTGGCAAATATTTGGCTGTCGATAAAAAAATTGCGTCGATGAGTAAGGTGGAAGCACAACAGGTACATCAAACTATTCATCACTTTCAGGTTAAACCTGCTGGTGATAAGGGATATGACAAGGCCGAGGTAATGAGAGGAGGGGTAGATACCAACGAACTATCGTCCAAATCATTGGAAGCACTGAAATGTAAAGGCCTTTTCTTTGGAGGAGAATGTGTAGACGTAACGGGGTGGCTCGGCGGATATAATTTCCAATGGGCCTGGGCAAGTGGATATGTAATTGCGCAACATATTTAGTTACTAGTTATTGGTTACTCGTTGTTCGTACCCACCGAAAAACTAATAACCAACAACTAATAACCAATTTAATCAACCTCTACCACAAAACTATTATCGGCAGTTAACAGCTCTTTGTTAGCTATTAAGGATTCTAAATTAATATCACCGATTATATATTTGAATTCACGAGCATAATGACGCTCTGAAACTTTAATAAAATTGAGCTTATCTATGATCGTCTCATCATTATATCTTAGATACACCGTAATTTTATGGTTATTGCTATGTACCAATTGCGTAGCAGCTAGGTGTTTTTTGTATTCATAACGATAATCATAACGTAGCGCAGTGATATCGGAAAGAACAGCAGAGCCTGTAGGGTGTCCACCCGCACCTTTGCCGTAAAAGAATTGTTGATCGGCAAATGCAGCTTGTACAACTACACCATTATATTCATTTTCGACAGCATATAAAATGCTCTTTTCCGTAACAAATTTTGGAACAACATATAAAATTACGCGCTCATTGCCAATCTCTTTTGCTGTAGGCACTAGTTTGATCTTGTAATTTTTTTCACGGGCAAAACGAACATCATAATCTGAAAGTTTATCTATTCCTATATTTAATATGCTGGACGGTTGAACATACAAACCGTAAGCATGCGAAGCAACGATGGCTAGTTTAAACTTAGCATCGAAGCCGCCAACATCCAATATAGGATCCGTTTCTGCAAAGCCTAAATTTTGAGCTTGCTTTAATGCCGTATCGTAATCCAAATGCTCATTAAAAATTTTAGATAAAATGTAGTTCGAAGAGCCGTTAAATATACCACTCACCGAGTGTAGTAATTCATTGTCATAATACTCTTCCAGATTTCTGATAATAGGAATACTTCCACAAACCGCCCCTTCGTATAAGAGACTGGTTCCGTAAGCCTGTTGTATATCTACCAACTCTTCCAAATGATTGGCAATCATCTTTTTATTAGCGGAAACGACATTCTTGCCAGTTTTCAATGCTTTTGATACGATTTCAAAAGCGGCCTCAGCATCGTCTATCAACTCCACAATGGTGTTAATTTCAGGGTCGTCTAAGAGCTCTTCCGCTTTAGTAGTAAATAAATCAAGCGGCAGCGTTCTCTTTTTTTCAGGATTTTTGATGGCAAAACGCTTGATCTCAAGGTTTAATTTTTTAGTTTTTATAATATCGTAAAGACCTTGACCTACCACGCCAAAGCCAAAAAGTCCTAATGTTAGTTTTTTACTCATTCTTTGATTTATCTTCTCTCTCTTTATATATTAAATATGGGGTTGTAAACTGATAGCTTGCTTGTTAGGGTATAGTTGTTTCAAAAAGGAAGAAATTTCCTTACTGATCTGTTTGGTTTCAATCAAAAAGCCATCATGGCCATAAAAGGAATCAATTGAAACAAATTTTGCTCCTGGTATATGTTTTGCTAAAAACTTTTGTTCTTCCTGAGGAAAAAGTATATCACTGGTAATACCTATCACTAAGGTTTTAGCCTTTATTTTCTTAAGGGCATTGTGTGCGCCATTTCTGCCTCGTCCTACGTTGTGACCATCCATTGCTTTACTTAGAAACCAGTAACTATACGCATTAAATCTCTTTACAAGCTTTTCTCCTTGATAATTTTGATAGGAGGAGGCTTTGAAATCATCTTGCTTCTCATCTGAAGTCTCCAGTTGCGTAGCACCATAGGTTTCATATGTCCTATAAGAAAGCAAAGCAATGCTTCTGGCAACTTTCAGCCCCTTAGCTCCCCCGTTAGGTTTATTAGCATAAAAAGTTCTGTCGGCACTTATTGCGAGGCGTTGACTTTCATTGAATGCCACTCCCCATGGTGAATGTTGTGCATTTGTAGCTAATAAAACAAGGTTTTCTACTCGTTCTGGCTGCGTAATAGCCCATTCCAATGCTTGTTGACCGCCCAATGACCCACCAATCAACACCTTAATTTTGTTAATACCCAAATGTTCGGCCAATAGCTCATGTGCGGCGGCTAGATCCCTAATCGAAAATGTAGGAAACGCTAAATAATAAGGTAAACCAGTAGTTTGATTAATACTAAGCGGGTTAGTTGTTCCATAATGAGACCCGATAATGTTAGCACAAACTATAAAATGCTCCTGTGGATTAAACAAATCCTTTTCACCAAATAAACCAGGCCACCAGTCAAACACATCTGCATTGGCCGTAAGTGCATGGCATACCCATATCACATTATCTTTGCGAGTATTTAACCTTCCATAGGTGTGATAACCAATTTCCAGACTCTTAAGTCGTTTTCCACTTTCTAATTTAAAGGTTTTATTATAGTTAAATGTATGGATGCTCATATATATATGTAAGTGGGGTTAGCACTTTGAATTATATTATCTTCTCAAAAGCTTGTTGTAAATCGGCCTTAATATCTTGAATATGCTCTAAGCCGACTGAAATCCTTAATAGGGTAGGTGTTACGCCTGCAGCAGCCTGCTCTTCGTCGCTTAATTGCTGATGTGTAGTGGCAGAAGGCTGTATAATAAGCGTTTTTGTATCACCTACATTTGCAAGGTGACTGATTAGTTTCAGGTTATCTACCAGCTTAGTAGCATTTTCTTTCTCTCCCTTCACTTCAAATGATAAAACTGCACCAAAGCCATTCTTCAAATATTTCTTTGCATTTTCGTGTGTCGGACTGTCTTCCAACCCAGGATAATTTACCAATTGTACCTGTGGATGTTGCTTAAGCCACTTTGCTAGTTCCAAAGCATTGTCAACGTGGCGTTGAACTCTTAAAGAAAGCGTCTCCAAACCCTGTATCAATAAAAAAGAATTGAAAGGGGAGAGGGCAGGTCCAAAATCACGAAGCCCCTCTACGCGAGCACGAATAGCAAATTGTATATTGCCAAACGGACCGCCAATGCCAAACACATCTTTAAATACTAAGCCATGATAGCCTTCTGAGGGTTCACTAAATTGTTTGAATTTACCATTCCCCCAGTCGTAGTTCCCTCCATCAACAATAACACCACCAATACTGGTTCCATGCCCTCCAATCCATTTTGTCGCCGATTCTACTACTACATTGGCACCATGATCAAAGGGTCTGAAAAGATAGCCTCCAGCGCCAAACGTGTTATCAACGATTAAAGGGATGTTATGCTTTTTGGCTACCTGCGCCACGGCATCGAAATCAGGTATATTAAAGCTAGGGTTTCCAATAGTTTCGATGAAAATGGCTTTTGTTTTAGTATCAATTAGGGCTTCTATATTTTCTGCACTATCATTTTTCGCGAAGCGCGCTTCAATGCCTAATCTCTTAAATGATACCTTAAATTGATTATAAGTACCACCGTATAAATTGGCTCCGGAAACAAAATTATCACCACTTTCCAGAATATTATTGATTGCAATAAACTGCGCGGCTTGTCCCGAAGCAACAGCAACAGCTGCTACACCTCCTTCTAATGCCGCCATCCTCTTTTCGAACACGTCGGTAGTAGGATTCATAATACGCGTATAGATATTACCAAATTCTTTTAACGCGAACAGATTGGCGCCATGCTCGGAGTTATTGAAAACATAAGAAGTAGTTTGGTAAATAGGAACTGCCCGTGAATTGGTTGCCGAATCAACTTCTTGGCCAGCATGAATCTGTAAAGTTTCGAAATGTAAGTTTTCTTGTGACATGATTTTTTTCTTGTTAGGATGAACATTTTTGTTAAAAAGCGCACATAAATATACACTTAAGGAAGACAGGTTTTGGCAAAATATAAGGAAGCCTTAACCTAGCAACACATGCACATGCAACAAGAAAAAGTAGTCAGTAAATTTTCTTTGGAGTTACCAAATGGTTTTCCTGCTGAAGATTTTGTAATCTCGACAGCCGAATTCAGTGAATTGCTAGTTAATTTTGATTTCATTGTCTTTTTTCATTTATATGCTCCCATTAATTTGGGACAGGATTTGGCACCTTTTCCAAAAATTATGGATGGTTGCCAGTGGGTCTTAGAGCCGGTCTCTCGCCACTTCTTTATAAATCAAGACTCTTTTTAAGAGGAATTGATCAATACACGTTTAAATGTATGCAGCAAATATACGCTTTATTTCAATACTGCAAAATATTTTTTGTTTTGAGTTATCGTTAAGTAGTTTGGTCGTGAGTTGAGTGGTTAAGTAGTTGAATCGTTAAATGGTTGAATCATTGAGTAGCTAAATAGTTAAACAAATAAATAGGTTTATTGTGAATGTAATTGTCTTGCTACTAACCAAACTCACAACCAATAACTAACAACCAATAACCAATCAGATCGCCTGCTGAAAACCTCTATCTTTATTTATAAGTTTTGCCGTAGAGGCTGGCAGGTCAATCGGTCGCATATAAGTAATTAAACCGTTTTCTTTAAAAGCATTAAAAAAGCCAAGCTTTTCTGCCATTCGAATAGCCTGTTTATTGTCATCGTTAACACAGATTTTAATGAACGACGCGCCAATACAATATTTAGCCATTTCCATCATCTGATTGAAGGCACTCGGCATTATTCCCATACCCCAATATTTCGGGTCAAGCGCTCCTCCAAAATAAATTTCTTTGGTTCTTTTGTTCCAGTTATATAAAACGCAAGAACCCAAAACTTTATCTGGATCACGTTTTAAGCGAATAGTATAAATATATTTACACATCCACAACATCCTTTTGGTAAATTCCTCGGCAGATTCATTACCCGAATTGTCGTCGACATTAATTTTCCAGAATAAATCTGGACGTGTGTAGATATTATTGAATATCTCAGCATCAGCTTGCGATAGCTTTCTAATGATGATAGGTTCGGCCTTCAAATTATCCATGTGTTTATTAGATTAGTAAAACAATAACATACTCGCAGGAGCACCCTCAATTGGTAACAATTGGTTAGGTAAAAACAAATACTTCAGCAGATTGTTTTGAGTTTTTATTTTTCTTTTCACTAATAATTCGAAAAAGAGTTCTAGGCAGAACCGTCTATATATTTCTTACATATAATTGATGATTGTTTTTAGTCAGTTTTTGTACATTTGCTGATAAGATATTAGCGTATGGAAGCAGTAAATAGGTTAAATTTAGTAATAGAAGATCCTCACCTTGACGCAGATTTAAAAGCTATAGCATTAAAAGTACTTAATAGTCAAAGAATTACTTTCGATGAGGGGGTTACGCTATACAAAAAAGGTGAGCTGGGTTACTTGGGCGTGTTGGCTAATTATATTAGAGAACAGAAAAACGGAAATTTCACCTATTTCAATCGCAACTTTCACATAGAACCCACAAATCTTTGTGTTTATGATTGCAAATTCTGCTCTTACTCCCGATTAATAAAGGAGCGATCTGAAGGATGGGAAGCCACCATGGACGAAATGCTGCAATTAGTTAAAAAGTATGACGATGAACCCATAACTGAAGTACACATTGTTGGAGGCGTGCTGCCTCAATACAACATGCAATTTTATATGGATCTTTTTTCAGCAATAAAAAAACATCGACCAAATTTGCATGTAAAAGCGTTAACGCCCGTTGAATATCATTATATATTCAAAAAAGCAAAGGTTGACTATGCAACGGGTATGCGTATGATGAAAGAGGCTGGATTGGAATCAATGCCGGGTGGAGGAGCGGAGATTTTTGCACCGGAGATACGAGAAAAGATAGCCAACGATAAGTGTAATGCCGAACAATGGCTTGCCATACACGAAGAATGGCATAAGCTGGGAATGCACTCTAACGCAACTATGCTGTATGGACATATTGAAGAATATCACCATCGTGTAGATCATATGGAAAGGCTTCGCTTACTACAAGACAAAACAGGCGGTTTCCAAACATTTATACCCCTTAAATTCAGAAACAAAGACAATCAGATGTCGCATATTGCTGAATCAACCGTCATAGAAGATCTACGAAATTATGCGATTGCCAGAATATATCTGGATAATTTTCAACATATAAAAGCCTATTGGGCCATGATCAGTAGAGATACTGCTCAACTATCTTTAAGCTTTGGGGTCGACGATATAGACGGCACCCTAGATGATACCACTAAAATTTATTCTATGGCAGGTGCTGAAGAGCAAAACCCAGCCATGAGCACCCAACAGCTAGTAGAACTTATTAAACAGGTGGGAAGGCACCCGATAGAGCGCGATACGCTCTATAACGTAGTAACCGACTATAAAGAAGTTGTTTTTGAAGAAAACAATGGCAAAAAACCGAATTATTACAGTTTGCCGGTGCTAAATTAAATTACCCACATATAAAACAACATATTTTGAAAAAACTACTTTATATCATTAGACACGGCGAAACAGATTTAAATAAAAAGGGAATTGTACAGGGAAAAGGCGTTAACTCTCCATTGAACGAACTAGGACTAAAACAGGCGCGTGCCTTTTATGAAGCTTACAAGGAAATTGATTTTGATCGAGTTTACACTTCTACTTTATTAAGAACACATCAAACAGTTGAAAATTTTATCAATAACGGATTACCATGGGAGCAGCTGGCAGGATTGGACGAAATAAGTTGGGGAATTTATGAAGGCCAGGAACAAAGCGATAAGCTATTAACCGGTTTTAATTCCATTACCAGCAAATGGAGTGAGGGGAATTTGGATTTAAGTGTTGAAGGTGGAGAAACTCCTATACAGGTTCAAGCGCGCCAAAAAGAAGCCATTGACTACATCGTTTCAAAAGAAGAAGATCGAACAATACTCATCTGTATGCATGGCAGAGCCATGCGCATTTTATTATGTCTACTTACCAATAAACCTTTATCAGAAATGGATGATTTTCCACACATGAATACCGCCTTATACATCGTTTCGCATGATAATGGCGTATTCAATATCGAAGATCATTATAACATCAATCATCTTGTTGAGTTAGAGCGCGTAGGATAAGGTATAAATTGGCAATAGTTAAATACATGAATAAAATTAAAGTTTCCGCAGTTTCTTACACCAATACAACACCCTTTATTTATGGTATAAAAAACACTTCACTTTTAAATAATATCGATCTCAGTCTAGATATACCAAGTACCTGCGCCCAAAAACTGATCGACCATACAGTAGATGTAGGGTTAGTCCCAGTGGCTGCCTTACTTCATATTCCTAATTATCAAATCATAAGTGATTATTGCATCGGTGCTACAGGAGCAGTAAACTCAGTCTTTATTTTTAGTAATAAACCTATTCAAGAGATTAAGACTCTCCGGTTAGATCTGCAGTCTAGAACGTCCAATAATCTGGCAAGAGTGTTATTAAAAAATTATTGGAAGCAGCCTGTTGAGCTGGTGGATAGTCAGGACGCAGATGCATTTGTTGAAATAGGGGATAGAACATTCGGCAAAAAAGGCAATTATCCGTTCGCATACGACATGGGTGAAGAATGGATGAATTTTACCGGCTTACCTTTTGCATTTGCAGTATGGGCTTCTAATAAACTTTTGCCGCAGGAATTTATCATGGAATTTAATGATGCGATGAAATTTGGTTTAGATAATCGCGATAAAGTGATAAATGAATTACCGAAACGCCAGGATTTCGATATCGCACATTATTTGAACCATTCAATAGATTTTATACTAACAGCAGAAAAGAAGGAGGCGATTGCACGTTTTCATCATTATA
>DATMSZ010000511.1:0-8783 GCA_035565175.1 Pseudosphingobacterium sp. | reverse complement strand
ATAAAGCATATTTAAATCTCAAAAAATATTTTTTATACACTCAAAAACAATCACATCACTCACTACCAATACGAATTCCTATTTTTCCTGCAAAACTTCCTTTTTTCATAAGTCTATGTGCTTCCGTCAGCTGTTCAAGCGAAAAGGTATGGGCAATATGCAGTTTGAGTTGTCCTCGCTCAATGAAGCCCTTTAAGGCTAATAGATCATCCGCATTTGGCTTTACGAATACAAATTTCATATTTGGTTCGAAAACAATATCAACAGCCGTTTTCACAAAACCCTTAATATTATTCGTTTCACCTCGGGTGGTAACAAATAGCCCATGCTCTGCTAAATGATGTTTCAGGTCACTATAGGTATACATACCTGCCGCATCAAAAATCAAATCAAATCGTGCTCCCGACGGGATCTGTTGGTTTTTATAATCAATCACCACATCACAGCCTATCGCATTTGCGTAGTTACGATGGTTCTCGCTGCACAACCCACTGATATGAGCGTCCATGCTTCTCGCTAGCTGCACTGCAGCAGAGCCCACACCACCCGTGCATCCCGTTATCAATACATTCTCCTTTGCCTGTAATCGCCCCACCTTGAATAATGCTTGGTAAGCGGTTAACCCAACAAGCGGAATAACTCCCGCCTCTAAATAAGTTAGGTTCGATGGCTTCAGAACAACTAAATCATCATCCACCACCAACTCTTCGGCATAGGCTCCGCCTTTAATGGCCGAAATCATCCCGTACACTTCGTCACCCTCTTTAAAAAGCCTACTCTTAGAGGCGATTACCTTACCAGAAAAATCGCTTCCAATAACCTGGTTTGATACTCCAGCAGAAGCTAGAACGGCTTTTCCTTGCCGTACTATGGTGTCTACCGGATTCACAGACGAGGCATAATTTCTTATCAGTAGCTGTCCCGATTTTATCGTTGGACTTGGTAATTCTTTTATTTTAAATTTCGGAGAAGCCCCCACTTTTTCTAATACTGCCGCCTTCATATTTATTGCTCTGTCTAGTATTTTAATAACATACAAATTAACTATTTGTGCTTAGGGGATTGTTGGGTAGGTCTCATATTGTTCACTGTTTTGTAACTCAAGTGTAAAGAAGTCTACAAGTTTTGTCCGCTTCCGAACGACTACTGTTCGAAATCGAACACTTTCATTTTTCAACAAGACAACAAATATCTTATTATCAACAAATTACATGTTTGGTGACGTTTTGGTTATTCCCTAATGAGTCCCGACAAGGTCTTAAGCAATTGCCACAAAATGACAGAGTTGAGGATGCTGATTACGTTGTTAACGGTAAGTATACAAACTATTCGCGCAGCGTTGGCAAATGCAGTGAATAGCTTACGGAATGAATGAATTTTTAGTTATTGGTTACTCGTTATTGGTTTTTCGTCATCCCTATCAAGAACTGACAACGAATAACGAACAACTAACATCCTGATACTTGATACTATATTATGTTAAAAAACTATATCAAAACAGCATGGCGCAACTTGTGGAAAAACAAGTTTTACTCGCTGCTCAATATTTTGGGATTAGCCATTGGTATGGCTGTGTGCATTGTGATCGTTCTCTTTGTAGATTATGAACGAAATTTTGATGCAATACATAAAAAGAACATCTATCGATTGAATGAGGTACAAAAACCTGAAGGGATGGTCTCATCTCAAAAAGTGGCCCTGTCTATGTACCCAATGGGACCTACCCTTCAACAGGACTTTCCCGAGATCTTAAACTTCACCCGCGTTAATCAGTTTGGAAAAGTCTCTTTTCAAATTAATGGGACTCGACACATACTGCCTTCCACTTTTTTGGTCGATTCCACTTTTTTGCAATTGTTTGAATTTGAGCTACTGAAGGGCAATAGAAAGACTGCCCTTCAAAAACCGAACAGCCTTGTAGTTACTGAAAAAACTGCAGCTAGACTTTTCAACAAAGAAGAGGCTTTAGGAAAAACCATAACCACTTATGGTAGAGACACCACCAGTTTCACTATTACTGGCGTTTTAGCTGATATACCAGAAAATTCACATATCAAATTTGATGCGCTGTTTTCCATGAACACCTATGTTGGTGTACAGCAGATGCAAAATTGGGGAAGCAATTGGCTCACTACTTATCTCGAATTAGCACCAAATGCAAATGTTAAAGGGCTTGAAAAAAGATTCCCTGCTTTTCTTAAGGAACACATGGACGAAGAACAGGCAAAAGGTTACGAGCTTTTCTTACAACGTCTTCGTGATGTTCATGCAGGGTCGACCGACATTACACACGATTACATCAACTACCAAAAATTTAACAGTAAATATACCATTATTTTTCTAGCAATAGCCATTGTCGTACTTATTATCGCTTCTATCAATTTTGTAAACCTGACGACCGCCCGATCCACAGGACGCGCGAAAGAAATTGGTGTTCGAAAAAGTACTGGAGCAAAAAGGGAACAGCTTTATTTCCAGTTTATTGGAGAGTCAATTTTCCTTTGTTTCATTGCTTTGATTTTAGCATGCGGGTTGGTAAAACTAATGCTTTTATATGTTAATCACATAAGTCTTAGAGCAATAGATTTCCCCTTATTCAGCAGTCCAACCCTTGTATTTTCTTTGTTTTTGGGCATGTTGCTTTTGGGCCTTTTGGCCGGCCTTTACCCTGCAGCCTATTTATCTTCATTCAAGCCGTCCACGGTGCTTAAAGGCACCGCTACCACAGGGAAAGGTAAAACATTTTTCCGTAATGTTTTGGTGGTTGGACAGTTTACCTGTGCCATCGTGCTCATCACCGCAACTTTGTTAGCGATCAAACAACTTCGCTTTATGCAGAAAAAAGACGTTGGTTTTACCCGTGAGCAGGTTGTTTCGGTTATCCTCGACAACAATACCAACCGAAATTATGAGCCCTTGAAACAAGAACTTTTAACGAATAGCCTAATCAAGGGCGTTACAGCCAGCCAACAAAAGATGGGTAATAACCTGCATCAAACTGGTGTTAGATTCTATGGAGATGGTGCAGCCAGGGATTTGGTGACTTCGCAAATTATAGTAGACCCCGATTTTTTAAATGTTTATCAAATTCCGCTCCTTGCTGGTCGCAACTTTTCAAGGGACAGGCCCGCTGAAAACGGAAAAACTTATATCATCAATGAAGCACTCGCCAAAGAGCTATTAAAAGAAACCCCCCATCAGCCAATTGTTTCTTTAATTGGTAAGCGTTTTGGATTTAATGGCTTAGATTCTGCCAGCACGATTATAGGCATCGCGAAAGATTTTAATTTCAACTCGTTACATCATAAAATTGAAACACTTTGTCTGTATAACCAAAAAGAATTCGGATATAATGAACTTTCCATTAAGATTAATGCGGCAAGAGCACAGGATGCTCTGACATACATTCAATCCGTTTGGAAACGCGCCAGTCCAGATAGTGATTTCGAATATCAGTTTTTGGATGATCACTTCGCTGAACTCTATAAAACAGACCAGACAACCAGCGAAATTGTGGCCATATTAGCTGTGCTTTCGGTGCTCATTTCCTGCATGGGATTATTAGGCTTATCCACTTTTATAGCCGAACAGCGAACGAAAGAAATCGGCATCAGAAAGGCTTTAGGAGCCAGCGTTCAGGCCCTTGTTCAATTACTTTCGAAAGATTTCTTAAAACTGGTGCTCATCGCCATTATAATTGCGACACCAATAGCATGGCTGGCGATGAACAAGTGGTTAGAAGATTTCGCTTATCGCATTGATATCGAATGGTGGATATTTGCTGTAGCAGGCATTTTGGCGATTTCTATAGCTATGTTTACTATTAGTTTCCGAGCTATTAAATCTGCAAGGGCAAACCCGGTAAAAAGCTTGAGAGTAGAATAGATCGACATTATTTAACAAGTATCAATAAAGCTAATATGTTAAAAACAAGTATTCGCTATCTGTGGCTCAACAAGGGTTTCACTCTTTTAAATATTATCGGTCTAAGCATTGGCATCAGTGCTTGTTTTATTATTTATCAATTGGTCAGTTTCGAATTTAGCTTCGAAAAGAACATTCCAGCCCATGAGAACATCTATAGTGTCGTAAGCCATATGGAGTTTGACGGAGGAGAAGGTCATAACGTAGGTATTCCTAAACCAATGGGACAAGCCATCAGGGAAGAAATCCCAGGTGTTCAGCTTGTGGTGCCAGTCGCTCTACAACATATGGATCAGGTTAAAGTTAGGCTTATTGGGAGCGAGCAGGCTGTTTTCAAATCGCCTGACCTTTTAATAAAAACGCAGGCCGATTACTTTAAAATGCTTCCATATAAATGGCTTGCAGGCAATCCTACCCTTGCCTTTAATCGTCCTGAAAATGTAGTATTAACCAAAAGTAGAGCAGAAAAATACTTTCCAAATATTCCACTAACGACTATTATTGGTAAGACCTTAATTTATAATGACACCATTGTTAAACAAGTAAGTGGTATTGTAAACGATTTACATTTTGCAACTAGTTTCTATGCTAAGGAGTTTTTCTCTTTGCCCTCAGATTACTTCACCCAAAGTGATTGGGGTTCAACGAACTCTGATGACAAACTATATATTAAACTCCAAGGCAACATTTCTCCGGCTCAAGCACAGCAAAAAATTGACGCCCTTTCTCTAAAAAATTCGCAGGAGCTATTCCAAAAGTGGCGTTTCAAGCGCAACCAGCTGCTTATACCCATTGCCGATATGCATTTCGCTACTCCATATGGAGAAAGTAACGTACATAAAGCAAATAAGCCTGTATTGCTCGGATTAGTAGGTGTAGCTGTTTTTTTATTACTCTTAGCAATAATAAATTTCATTAATCTTAGTACAGCACAACTACCACAGAGGGCAAAAGAAATAGCTGTAAGGAAAACGATGGGAAGCCCTAGCAAGCAATTGATAGGGCAGTTTCTCGGGGAAACCCTCATCATTTGTTTGCTAGCTTCTCTATTGTCTTGCTTTTTAACTTACTTATTTATCCTCTCATTTAGAGCCCTTTTACCAGAAAACTTATATACTTACACCGATTATTATCAGGTGAGCACATTCTTTTTACTTTTTTTGTTTACTACCACTTTGTTTGCTGGTATTTACCCCGGATGGTTAATTTCGCGTGTCAATCCCATTCAAGTTCTTCGTAACCAAGCGTCCCTCACCTTCGGTGGCATCAAATTATCTTTACGGAAAGCACTAATTGTATTTCAATTTATCATTGCTATGCTTTTTATTGTCTGCGCTATCATTATAGGTCAGCAACTTAAGTATACCCTAAATAAAGATTTAGGCTTTAATAAAGACGCTGTTGTATTGGTTAATCTACCATGGAAAAAGGTAAACGATGAAAAAGGCACAAAATTTACATTACTTCAAGAACTAAAAAAATTAAAAGGAGTAGATGTAATCGCTTTGGGCGCCCCTCCTTTAAGTAGTAATTTTCATAGTGACAATTACGACTATATTGCTGAAGAAAACTCACCTAAGAAGGAATTGCAATTATATATTAAAGAGATTGATAAATCCTATTTATCCTTGTATGCGATGAAATTGCTTGCTGGCCGGAACCTGTTGGAAACAGATACTGTAAGTGAATATGTCATTAATGAAACAGCTTTGCATATGCTAGGATTTAAGGCCCCTCAAGAGGCTATAGGGAAATTTATTGGTCGTCAAGAGGGCAAGACATTTCCAATAGTTGGCGTGGTGAAGGATTTTCATGATGGAACTTTCTATAAGGCAATTGACCCTATTATTATGGTGAGCGATAAAAAGCAATTGGCTACCTATAACGTTAAGCTAAGGTCCGATCATCCCGAATCATGGCAAGGAACCATAAAAGAAATGGAAGGTCTCTGGAAGACTTTCTATCCAGAAGAAGCGTTCGAGTACAAGTTTTATGATAGCTCAATACAAGACCTTTACACCCAAGAACTCAATATGTCCAAGATTATCAATTTATCTACAACGGTAGCTATATTGATCAGCTGTTTAGGTCTTTTAGGACTTATAACGTTGACCGCCTATCAGCGGACAAAGGAAATTGGCATTCGGAAGGTATTAGGGGCATCGGTGAGCGCCATTGTTCAGTTATTATCGATTGATTTTATAAAGCTAGTATTATTAGCGATCCTGATTGCCTCGCCGGTTGCTTGGTGGGCTATGAATAAATGGTTGAATAGCTTTGCATATAAAATAGAAATCCAATGGTGGATTTTTGCTTTAGCAGGATTGAGCGCTATCGGTATTGCCTTTCTAACAATGAGCATACAGGCCGTCAGGGCAGCACGCTCCAATCCTGTAGATTCGTTGAGGAATGAATGAGTAATAGAGCCATAAGTAGCAGGACCTAAGACTTAGATCTTTAAAATGGGCATTTATGAATATCTTGATACTTGATACTATAATGATAAAAAACTACATAAAAATCGCTTGGAGGAGCATGACTCACAACAAGCTTTATAGTGCCCTTAACATTAGCGCACTTGCATTAGGCATGGCCGTTTGCATGCTTATTTTACTTTATGTAGCACACGAGCACAGTTTTGATCGATTCCATAAAAATTCAACAAAAATATTTTCAGTCTATAATAAGAGTGTTTTTAATGGCGAGACGATAAATAACCTTCACATGGATTATGATTTTGCCCCTGCCATTGCCAAAAGCGATCCTCGAATTGAATCCTATTTACGTGTGCATAAAACATTCGGTACTGTCCCTATAATTAGCAATCCAGCGACCTCCAACAAATTTGCCGAAAACAAAGGCTGGTTTGCCGATGCGAATTTCTTCCAGTTCTTTTCCTTTAAATTACTACACGGAGATGTTAAAACGGCATTAAGTCAACCATTTGCATTTGTGATATCAGAAAGATTAGCGCATAAATATTTCGGCAATGAAAACCCAATAGGAAAAACGCTTCAATTCAAATTAGAAGAAAGCTATCCCGTAAAAGTAACGGGAGTTATGCGAAATATGCCTTCTAATACCGATATTGATGCTGATTTTATTATCTCTCTATCCAGCATGAATGCCATAAAAGAGGATGATATTATCCGGAATGGAACAAATTTCAAAACATACTTTACGCTAAAAGAGGCATCTCATGCTCCTCATGTACGGCAGAGCATACAAAAATTTTTCGAGCAGTCTCAAGACTTTAAAGGAACATCCCTTTTAAATCCGCTAGCGGAAGAGCATCTTACTTTTACCAATACTTCAGCTAGCCAATACTTGGCAATATTTACACTTGTAGCCGTTTTAATTCTCTTTCTAGCGTTGGTAAATTATATGAGCCTTTCTACGGCTCGTGCAACTGCTCGTGCCAAAGAGATCGGGATCCGTAAAGTTACAGGCGCCAGTCGACAATCGGTGGCAGCGCAGTTCTACGTTGAATCCGCCTTATATGCGCTCCTTGCCTTCGTCTTAGCTTGCGTACTATATGCTTTGTTCCAATCTTATTTCTTTGGTTTATTACATATAACAATAGACGAAATATTTTTATTCAGCAAATTTAATCTTACCATAGTAACAACATTGCTATTCGTCACTATTCTCGTTGCAGGGAGCTATCCTTCAATTATGTTATCGGCATTCAAACCGCTTGCCACCCTTAGCGGTAAGATGAATATCCATCGTGGAGCATGGGTAAGAAAGTGCTTCACCATTGTGCAATTTACTATTTCCATTGCATTGATCATTTGTGGAATAGTAATCTACCAACAATTATATTTTTTGAGACATATGGATACTGGTGTAAATAGAGAAAATATAATCATGATTCCTATTACGAAAAATTTTGCCGGTCATTACCCTGCGTTTAAGAGAGAGGTGCAGAATATCACGGGTGTGAAAGAAGTGGCTACAGCCCGATATACCATGTACAACGCATACGATATGTTCGGAGGTACCGTGGATGACAAGCAGCAGCCGATCCTATTTAAAATGTTTACAGTTGATCAAAATTTTATTCCACTAATGGGCATCAAATGGAAAATCCCTCCTATAACTGACCTCTCCACTTTTCAACCCAACAAATTAATCGCCAACGAGACATTGCTGAAGAAATTGAATCTTCCAGAAAACACCTTGGGTAAGAAACTAGGATTTGGAGGACAGGATATCGAACTTGCGGGTGTTGTAAAAGATTTCAACTTTCAATCTCCGAGCAACCCTATTGATGGCTTAGGAATTTTTATAGGACAGGACACACTCTCGTTTTGGACAAACGTTGGCTGTTCTCTTTTTGCGAAAGTGGACGCGAATACTAATTTACCGACACTTATTTCGAGCTTAAAAAGCATTTATCACAAATTTGACCAAGAGAACTCTTTTGATTACAAATTTGTTGATGACGCTTTTGATGCCATGTTCAAGGCAGAGGAACGCTTAGCAGATATTTTCAGTTTGTTCATCGGCCTAACTACTGCCATTGCGGCAATGGGTTTATTAGGATTGGCTACCTTTTCCATTCAGCAACGAACCAAAGAAATTGGAATCCGAAAAGTACTAGGCTCCTCTGTAAAATCAATCGTTGGTTTATTATCAAAAGATTTTATTCACCTAGTCTTACTGTCGATCCTGATTGCTTCCCCTGTTGCTTGGTGGGCCATGAACAAATGGCTGGAAGGCTTCGCCTATCGAATAGAAATTAAATGGTGGATATTCGTTGTTGCTGCGCTGTTCACATTCGCAGTAGCCTTGATAACTATTAGCTTTCAAACGATTAAGGCGGCAGTAGCAAATCCGGTGGATAGCTTGAGGAA
>DATMSZ010000510.1:0-3521 GCA_035565175.1 Pseudosphingobacterium sp. | reverse complement strand
AATGATACATCTTATTGATGTGTGGTTTTAGCACACCTTTGGATATCAATTCAGTAATTGCTCTTAAATCTTCACCTTTAGCTTGCATTCCCCATAAAACTAACTTTACATTTTTATCTTTGGCTTTCGCTTTTAAACTTTCATCTGCAAGCCCCAGAATAGAAATAATTGTACCGCCCGATTTTGTTATATCAATAGAATGTTCCAACGTTTCTCCGCCAATAGTATCAAAAACAAAATCAACCTCTTTAATTACATCCCAAAAATTTTCAGTTTGATAGTCAATGTGTTTATCAACACCAAGTGACATAACAAAATCACGGTTTTTGGCGGATGAAGTTGCGATGACTTCTGTACCAAAATATTTGGCTATTTGTACAGCAAAGTGTCCCACACCACCTGATGCAGCGTGAATAAGGATTTTGTCGTCTTTTTTTATTTTCATTCCGTGAACTAGCGGTTGCCACGCTGTCAGAGCAGCCATCGGTACGGCCGCTGCTTCTTCAAAACTGACATTGGCAGGTTTTTTAGCTAAAAAATCGACTTTCACCGCTACATATTCGGCATAGCCACGGGCATTTGGTGAAAGTGCAAAAACCGCTTCGCCTACTTCAAAACCATCTGCACCTTCCGTTTTTTCTACAATTTCGCCAGATATATCCCAACCTATAATAGCTGGTCGCACGTTACCAAAAAAAGCGGCAATAAATACTTCTGAACTGCGATATTTTGCGTCGGCGGGATTAATGCCCATGGCTTTTACCTTAATTAAAACTTCACCTTTTTGCAAAGTAGGTTTTGGCGCTTCTCCTAGAACCAATTGGTCTGGTGCTCCGGTTTCATATAATAAGAATGCTTTCATATTGATTTGTTTTATTGGTACAAAGTTCTCCAAAACAAAAAAAACAGACTTAACCGAAATTCAGATTATTGGAACCAAAAAGGACGATATATGAAAAAGAAGATAAATTAAAACTATTCCTCTTATATAAAAAATTTAAAATGAAGTAAGCTGACTTCTTGCTCAAAAAACTATCGACGTTCAAAGCCTAATATGATGCTGTTTTGTTTACGAGAAATGTATCGTCAGCAACCTTTCTTTGGCTAGAATTTACTAAATTCTGTTCGCTTAGATACCCATCTGCTCCGGCAGCATTACATCCGGCTGTTTCATTCTTGAACGCTGAGCGGCGAGCCTATTTACCCGCCACATAGAACCGATGCTGATAAGTGTTATCACAATAACGATATAGCCAATTACATTGTAGTGCTGTAATGGGGTACCTGGCTTCCTTGTGTGACGATTTTACTTGCGACTATAGACGCAACGCCACCTGCAATCTGATTCAGAGATGAGTTAATGCTCATAAATGCTCCCCGGTCGTTCATATCAGGAATATTGCTGGTGAGCGCAGATGACGGAATCGTACGGCTGATGATGCCAATCATCAACATAATATTTAAAACGATTACCAATGGCAACGGTGTTCCACTTAGGTTGGTGTATACTACACAGATAACCATCATTCAGATGGATGCTGTCACAAAAATTTTAAATTTATCTATCTTGTCGCTCCATTTTCCAATAAAAGGCATAATTATCAGTGAACTTAGACCGGATACCATCAACATCATCGTCAACTGTTCATAGCTTACACCAAGATTGTTTACAGCGAAAACACTTCCAAAAGGCATGATCATAAACCCTCCAATGGCAAGGAGAGCAGTGGATGTAAAAGCTGTCCGATAATCTCTTTTGGAAATAGTTTTAATTAAGTGCCTAAAAGGCGAACTTACATTCTTTAAAACCAAATGTGAATTTATTGGCTTTAAGTAAAGGCTAATGGCTATGGCAATTAAAATACTTAATCCCGCTACCATCCAGAAAGGAGCTTCCCATTGCCAAAGTGTGGCAATGTAAATTCCAATGGGTACACCCAATACCTGACTGGAGCCAAAGCTCATTTGAACATAGCTCATTACCTGTCCGCGTTTTTGTATTGGGAAAATATCTGTGATAATGGACATAGAAATTGAACCAAGAACACCGCCGAACAAGCCTGTTATAATGCGTGCTGCAAGCAACATTTCGTAACTCTCAGACAGTGCACAGAAAATAGTTCCCACGATAAAGCCACAATAAAAGAATTGCAACATTTTTTTGCGGTCGAACATATCAGCAAAGCCAGCGGTTAGCAAGCCGCTGATACCAGCACTAATCGCATAGCCAGATACAGCCGCACCAAAGCTGGATGGACTAAGTGATAATGATTTCATCAGCATATCACCAAGGGGCGACATTACCATAAAATCCAATATAACGGTAAATTGTGTGATTGCCAGTATAAAAATGACAAACTTTTGGTAACCCGTTAATGGTACCTGTTGCTTTGTTTTCATTAGAGATTTGAACTTAAATTACGGTACTTTTTGCTAATTCTTGAATGATTGCCTAAACTCTACGGGAGAAAGGTTCGTTTTCGCTTTAAACAACCTGCTGAAAGATTGCAAATGCTCAAATCCTAATTCGTACGCAATTTCACTAATGGAAAGGTCGCTGGTCGATATTCTTTCCTTGGCTTTTTCTATCAGTTTTTCATGGATATAATACTGGGTGTTTTGTCCAGTGTGCATTCGTAATAAACCGCTTAAATATTTGGGAGAAATATTAAGCAGGGCTGCGATTTCTGTTACTGAGGGAACTCCCTTAACAGCAGTTTGACCACTATTTAAATAATCGTTCAAAACCTTTTCCAGACGATCAAGGATTTGATGATTAGCCTTTTCACGTGTTACAAACTGACGGTTATAAAAACGTTCGGCGTAATTAAGCAGGCTTTCTAACAGCGATAGGATGATTTGTTTGCTATATTTGTCAATATTGGCGTGTGTTTCGCGATGTACATTTTCAATGATTTGAATAAGGATATCTTCCTCTTTTTCGGACAGAAACAGCGATTCGTTTACTGTATAATCCCAAAAGTCATATCGTTTTATGCTATTGGCTAAAGGCGTGTTCCATAAAAAATCAGGGTGTATAACCAAATACCAGCCCGATTGTTTTACTTCAATATCCTTCTCTACGCTGATGGTCGTTACTTGACCAGGCGACACGAAAGACATCACCCCTTCATTAAAATCGTATGAATTTTGCCCGTATTTTAATTGGATATTTTCAACGCCGGTAACCCGCTTCAGCGCGATGCAATAAAAATTGCAAAAACTGCTAAAAGTATCGCCACCACGTATTATCCTGCTAGTATCTATATAAAATACACTAATAAGAGGATGCTCAGGCTTCGGCATTTGCCAAGCTTCAAACCATTCACTGATTGTTTTATATCGTATCATCGTTTTTAAACTTTTTTGCTCATCTCAAGGAAGATAATTTATTGTTGTAATGCGCTTCGGTAAATTTTTTCCAACATCTGATTTTGCTTGTAACGGCATTTATTTTTCCAGGGTCAATGAATTCGAACACACAGTAAATTTCGTCTAGCTGCGGAATAGGATCTTCAAAC
>DATMSZ010000509.1:0-7406 GCA_035565175.1 Pseudosphingobacterium sp. | reverse complement strand
ATAACTTTTTTGAAAAATTAAAATAATAATTACTCCAACGGAGATAGCCGAATCGGCAAGATTGAATACAGGTCTAAAAAATATAAACTCTTCGTTTGACCATATTGGAAACCAATCAGGAAAGGTGCCCTTAAGCAGTGGGAAATAAAACATGTCCACTACTTTTCCATGAAATAAACTACTATATCCTCCCGCTGCAGGCAAGAACTGGGCCTTGTCGTACCAGGTACTTTCGCTAAATATTATACCATAAAAAGTGGAGTCTATTATATTACCCAAAGCGCCAGCAAAAATAAGTGCTACACACATAATTAGACCACGATGGTATTTGCGTTTAATCATATAAACAAGGCCATATCCAATACCTAGTACGGCGAGAATTCTAAAAACGGATAGTGCAAGTTTTCCACCTTCACCTCCGAACTCCATGCCAAAGGCCATGCCATTATTTTCCGTAAAATGAATCATGGCTCGATTTCCTAAAATTTTAAATTCTTGACCCAAGGTCATATTGAGCTTAACCCAGAATTTAATAATTTGATCGAAAAATATTACTAATAAAATGATGGCGAGAGGTTTGGTGTATCCTTTCATGTATATCGATATGCGGAAAATAAAATGGTCATCAACTTATTAAGAGAAAACTAGAAGTTTTATAGATTGCCCTAGTTGATGACCAAATATAATATTTAGTATTGTTTTAATTTAGCTTCCATACTTAACGTAGTATGTGGAACTGCCCTCAATCGCTCTTTTTGTATAAGTTTGCCCGTTTCTCTACAAATTCCGTATGTCTTATTTTCTATTCTTACTAAAGCTGCTTCCAGGTTATCAATGAACTTTTTTTGACGGGCTGCTAGTTGATTAATCTGTTCTTTTTCTAAAGTAGCAGAGCCATCTTCGAGCGTTTTAAAAGTACCAGCAGTATCATCCGTTCCATTGCTGTTAGGGTTACTTAAAGACTTTGCTAGCGACGCTAATTCTTCTTTAGCTACTCGAAGCTTTTCCAAAATAATTTCTTTAAATTCTTGCAATTCTGCATCACTGTAACGTGTCTTTTCTGTGTTTTCCATTTTTCGATTTTTTTACAGGAATTTAAATCTATTGAAGGAGTTCAAAAATTGCTCATTCATCTAATGATCATAGATTTTTTACCTTACACTTTTTCAATTAATACATTTAACTCGGTCGTTTCTATTTCAACACGCTCTCCAACAGTCAAGTTATTCTCTACTTTAAACGAGTTGGCTAAGATCTCCGTGCTAATATAGGATAAATTATTTTTAATCGCATCAGCAATAATTGAACTATTACTAACGGTAACGTTTATCTTATCGGTTACCTCAAACTTCAATTCTTTTCGAAGGGTTTGTATACGATTTATCAATTCTCTCGCTATTCCTTCATTTTTTAGTTCTACGCTTATGTTTACATCGAGTGCTACCGTTAATTTATCCAAATTGGCTACTTGCCAACCTGCAACGTCTTCGGCTATGATTTCCACATCTTCAAGGGTTAATATATGTTGCGTGTTAGGAATAGCATAGCTTCCTGATTTTTCTAGTTGATTTATTTCACTTTCTCCAAACGCATTGATAATTCCTGAAACTAATTTCATATCCTTACCAACTTTCGGGCCAAGAGTTTTAAAATTTGGTTTGATCTTTTTACGTATAATGCCTGAGGTATCTTCAATAAACTCTATTTCCTTAATATTCGTTTCAGATAATATCAAGTCTTTCACCCTTTCCACCTTTGTGCTAAATGATTCATCTAGTACAGGTAATAGAATCTTGTTTAGCGGCTGGCGAACATTTATGCCAAC
The DNA here is from genome assembly GCA_035565175.1 of Pseudosphingobacterium sp. GTDB lineage: Bacteria > Bacteroidota > Bacteroidia > Sphingobacteriales > Sphingobacteriaceae > Olivibacter. Next base: position 5,581 of record DATMSZ010000509.1, on the reverse strand, counting down.
TTTTTTCCGAAGCGATAATGTAAGAGAAGAGATGTCTTGAGCCAAGGTCATGCGTTCTTCCAGTGACTTATCAACAAGTTCTTCATGAAAGACCGGATAATTGGATAAATGAACAGATTCTGCTTGGTCTTTTTCTGTTACAGCATTTAAATCAAGAAATAACTGATCACTGAAAAAGGGTGCAATAGGGGCCATGAGTTTGGCTATTGTTTCCAAACAGCTATATAATGTTTGATAGGCTGAAATTTTATCAGCAGTGTATTCGCCTTTCCAAAATCTGCGGCGACACAGTCTTACATACCAATTGCTTAAATGCTCATCAACAAAGTTTTGGATGGCACGTGCTGCCTTCGTCGGTTCAAAATCCGCATAATATCCATCAACTTCTTTTGTCAAACTATTTAGGAGAGAGATGATCCATCGGTCAATTTCTGGACGGTCTTTAATGGCTATATCAGCCTCTTTGTAGGAGAAATTATCAATATTAGCATAAAGTGCAAAGAATGCATATGTATTATACAGCGTTCCGAAAAACTTTCTTCGTACTTCATCTAAACCTTCTTCGTTAAATTTTAGATTGTCCCACGGTGCCGCATTGCTGATCATATACCAACGAGTAGCATCAGCGCTGTGTTTTTCTATGGTGACAAATGGATCTACTGCATTTCCTAGCCTTTTGGACATCTTATTGCCATTTTTGTCTAATACCAAGCCGTTGGAAACAACATTCTTGAATGCCACCGAATCACAAAGCATTGTAGCAATAGCGTGCAGGGTGAAAAACCATCCTCTTGTTTGATCTACTCCCTCCGCTATAAAATCTGCTGGATAAGCACCTGTAAAGCCATCTTTAAAAGGGAATTTATCTCCTTTAGCAAGCTTGCTGTGGTCTAAACCCCACTGTGCATATGGCATGGAGCCTGAATCAAACCAAACATCAATTAAATCGGCTTCCCTAAAAAGTTTTTGATTATTATCGGAGACTAAGACGATATCGTCAACATATGGACGGTGTAAATCAAATTTGTCAGCATCTAAATTGACAAGGTAGGAGCGAAGCTTTTCGCTTTCATCTTCATTTAAAATATTAGTTGTCAGGCTATAGCTAATCCGCTCACGTAATTCTGGGATAGAACCTATACAAATTTCTTCGTTTTCGTCTTCTGAACGCCAGATAGGAAGTGGTGTACCCCAATATCTGGAACGTGAAAGGTTCCAATCGACTAGGTTTTCTAGCCAGTTCCCAAAACGTCCAGTTCCTGTTGCTTCAGGTTTCCAGTTAATAGTTTTGTTTAATTCAACTAGTCTGTTTTTTACTGCAGTTGTTTTTATAAACCAGCTGTCTAAAGGATAATAAAGGACTGGTTTATCTGTTCTCCAACAATGCGGATAGCTGTGTTCGTATTTTTTAACATCAAAAGCTTTATTATCCTCTTTAAGCTTTATGGCAATAAGGACATCTGTCGGTTTAAAATCAGATGCCGATCTTTCCTCATCACTGTAGTATTCTTCTTTAACAAAGCGATAAGCAAAATCAGTGATTTCTTTAACAAAGCGTCCTCTTTTATCAACAATGGGTACGTCTTTGCCGTTCTCGTCCTTTACAAAAACTCCTGGTACTCCATTCTCTTGGCAAGCACGAAAATCATCCGCGCCGAATGTCGCAGCAGCATGTACAATTCCCGTTCCGTCTTCGGTAGTTACAAAATCTCCTGAAATGACGCGAAAGGCGTTATTTCGCAAGTCTTCATTCGTAACATAAGGTAAAAGCTGCTCATATCTTAAATTTAATAAATCTTGCCCCTTAAATGTTGCTGCTATTTCCCAAGGAATTAATTTATCCCCTTCTTTATACTGTTGAAACGATAGATCTTGAGCTTCCTTCTTAAAATATTTATCCACCAGGTTTTTTGCTAAAATAACGCTGATGGGTTCGTATGTATATTGATTGAAAGTACGAACTTTTACATAATCAATGTTTTTGCCTACAACGAGCGCGCAATTGGCTGGAAGCGTCCAAGGTGTTGTCGTCCATGCTATAAAAGAAGTATCTTCTCCACTTTCTTCGAATAATTGCGGTATTAAGGGATGCACCTGATCTTTAACAATTCTAAATTCAGCGATAATCGTTGTATCCTTAACAGGTTTGTAAGTGCCGGGTTGATTGAGCTCGTGGGAACTTAATCCAGTACCTGCCGCTGGCGAATAAGGCTGGATCGTGTAACCTTTGTAAAGTAAATTCTTCTTGTAAAGTTCTTTTAGAATCCACCACAGGGTTTCAATATATTCATTTTGATAGGTTATGTAAGGATCCTTTAAATCTACCCAATAACCCATCTTTTCCGTCAAATCGTTCCATACATCTGTATAGCGCATTACTTCACGCCTACATGCATCATTGTATTCTTCAACAGAAATTTTTTTGCCAATATCGTCTTTTGTTATACCAAGTGTTTTTTCAACAGCCAACTCAATAGGAAGCCCATGTGTATCCCATCCACCTTTTCTCTTAACTTGAAATCCCTTCAATGTTTTATACCTGCAAAAAATATCCTTAATTGTACGCGCCATAACATGATGTATACCGGGCATACCATTTGCAGATGGAGGTCCTTCGTAAAAAGTATAGGGTTTTGCAGCGGGCCTATTGGTAACGCTCTTTTCAAAAATCTGTTTTGCTTGCCAATTAGCCAATATATTGGCACCTATATTTGGTAGATCGAGCTGTTTATATTCCTTGTACATCAGTGTATTAATTCCAAAAATTTGAGGATGCAAAGTTAAGGTTTTAAGCTGAGAAGTGGAAGTATTGAGGCGTAATATATATCTTTAGCAAGCAACGCAAACGCTATTCGAAGAAGTTTCACTTAACGGATGTCGAATATTATTTGTTATCTTTAACAGGAAGTTCACCACTAGCAGGATCTGTATGAATAAATATTTAAAGAGAGGGATTAGTATTACCCTCATCGGTATAATACTGCTTGTATTAGGTGTGTATTTGAAAAGGATAGAAAGCGGTTTTTATAGTGTTACTTTGATCATCGGTGTTGTCATATTTGGAGTAGGTTTTGTGACGATCGTATATAGCCTGATCAGGAAAATCGAGCGACAAAGTATTTTGGAAACAAGGAATAAGCAATCTAACGATGAATAATATGCGTTTTATAGATGCGTTGTATGCGGCTTGTGAAGGTATAAAGCAATCATTTAAAAGTGAACGGAATTTTAGGATTCATAGCGTTGCTGCGATGGGGGCTGTACTTTTTGGTTTCCTATTTCGTTTGACGGCAGACGAGTGGTGTTGGATTATTTTATCAATAGCAGTAGTGTTACTAACAGAGTTGGTTAATACGGCGCTTGAGGCATTGACGGATTTAGTGATGCCCGACTATCATCACTTGGCGAAAAAAGCGAAGGATGCAGCGGCAGGTGCAGTGCTTATTGCTGCAATTTTTTCATTGAGCTGCGGAGGTATCATTTTTTTACCTAAACTTGTAAGTTTAATTCGATAATTCTTTTTGAAGTGTTGCATAAAACTAGGGGTATTGTTCTCAGAACAACTTCTTACGCTGAAACCAGTGTAGTGGTTCAGGTTTTTACAGAAAAATTTGGGGTACAATCTTATCTCGTTAATGGCGTCAAAAAAGCGAAGGCAAAAATAGGTATCAACATTTTGCAACCATTACATTTGCTCGAGCTTATCGTATATCAAAAAAATTCGGGAGGGCTTCAGCGAATGGCTGAAGCAAGGCAATTGCCCCCCTTTCAGCGTATACCGTACGATATTATAAAAAGTTCTTTAGTGCTGTTTTTGAATGAGATGCTTTATAAATGTGTTAAGCAGCAAGGTCCTGATGAGGCCATGTTTGAATTTGTATTTAATGCCATTCATTGGTTAGACTCATCAGAAAAAACGCCTGTTAATTTTCATCTTTATTTCCTCCTGAAATTTACTAGATACTTGGGTTTTTTTCCTGCACCACAGCAAGCTGGTCAGCATTTTTTTGATTTGAAAGATGGTGTATTTGCTAAATATGCGCCCAATCATTCACTGGTCTTACACGAACCTCATACAAGCCAATGGGCGATACTTTTAACCAGTCGGCTTATAACATTAGAAAATATAAAAATTTCCAATGTTGATAGGAGAGTATTGTTACATAAATTAATTGATTTTTACCGTCTTCATATTGATAATGTGGGTGATATAAGGTCTTGTGAAATCTTGGAAGAAGTACTTGGTTAGTCATTCACTCGTAATATAAAATTAAATTATCATAGTATAACATGCGTAACTTTATAGGTGTTAAACAAACGTTTCTAAGAATAGTCCTGTTCAACTTTCTTGTGTTGTATTCGGTTGAGATATTGTATGCATAAGAGGTTACGGCCCATGCTGATGCTCAATTAATAAAGATGCATGTAGATAACTTAGCTGCCGATATTCCGGTATTATTTTTTCATACTGGAGACCATCCGGATTATCATAAGCAGTCCGATACATCAGAAAAGATCGATTCGGAAAATGAGGCCAAAATTATTGATCTTGAAATACGGTTGCTGCTTAACGGTATGAAGAAAAATAAACTTAACTTTACGAAAGTTAACTAAAGATTGTTGAATATCAAAAATAGAATTATATGAAATTTGGACAGGTAGAAGACCCTAGTATCGTTGATTTTTCGTTACCTCCAACTCATCCTGATACGTACACCCTACTCGGAAAATCGGGAAACAGCACCAAGACTTTTGAAGTATTTGTGGGCTGCGCGAAATGGAATAAACAAGACCTGAAAGGGTTTTATCCACGTGGAACAAAGGACGAACTATCTTATTATGCCACTCAATTCAATTCTATTGAGTTAAATGCCACTTTTTACAATTCGCCAGATAAGGAACAAGTGAACGTATGGAAGAATAAGGTGCCAGAGGGATTCAAATTTTTTCCTAAAATACCTAATACGATTAGTCATTTTAGGAGATTGCTGAATTCAAAAGAGCCAACGGAAGCATTCTGCGATGCAATAAGCTTTTTTGAGGATAAGTTGGGTATGGTGTTTCTGCAGATGCACGATAATTTTAAACCTAGTCAATTTGATCGATTAAAGGAATACGTCGAATCTTTTCCAAAGGGTATCCCTTTGGCAATTGAGGTTAGAAATGAAGAGTGGTTTGCGGATAAAGATGCAAGCGAAAAATATTTCACACTGTTAGAGAAAGAGAAGGTGGCTAACGTTGTTGTTGATACGGCAGGTAGAAGAGATTTGTTACATATGCGCTTAACTACTCCGCAAGCTTTTGTACGATACGTAGGAGCAAATCATGAAAGCGATTATACTCGCTTAGATCAGTGGGTCGGTCGTATACAAGAATGGAGAGATAAAGGCTTGGAATCGCTTTACTTTTTTGTACATCAAAATGTAGAGAAGGAATCGCCCTTACTTTCGGCTTATTTGATTGAGAAACTTAACAAAGTCTTTCATTTGGACCTAAAACCACCTGTAAGCGATGTGGATGTTAGTCAAAAACAGGCTTCCCTCAACCTAAAGTAGATGTAATTAAGATAAAAAAGGTCTGC